>JBJMGL010000387.1:0-11838 GCA_045807985.1 Bryobacteraceae bacterium | reverse complement strand
TTTGTCTATCATTGCTGAATTCTATGCGCATCCAGAGGATGAGTACATCTGTTTTTCTGAGTTCCCCGTTGGTGATGGATCTGTTGAGTTTGCCATCTTCTCCGGGCGGTCAAGAATGGATGTGACTCTCATTGAGGTCAAGGGCGCTGACTACTATCTTTTGAACCAAGATTCTTATGAGAATTTCTCTCAGAAATTCAATGAATCTGCTAACCAAATTCGGAGCCGTTTGGGTCTGATCTACCGCGATGGACTTGATGAATTCCGAACTAGGGTCCATAGCATTAGAAAGCGGGTCGAAGAAGGTGAATGTCATCACAACTCATTCGTTGGTCCGCACACACCGCTTCAAGTAGATCCAAACAAAGACATTAACCTTCGTTGCATCGTGATTGGTGGGAGAACTCGAAATGACATAAAGGAAAGCAGGCGACGGCACGAGTATGAACAAACGTCTGTTCCGCGAATCGGAGTTGAAACTTGGGACAGCTGGTTGATGAAATTAAGTAGGCTTTAATCTATCCACGTGTTTCGGGTTGTGCCGAAATACACCAACACCGGAAGCTGAGCGTGCTATGGCAGAGCTTACATTCTTAACTCGGGTTTCCGTTCGAGCCGCATCATATTAATTCGCTCTCAACCAACCACATCAACCGGTTCGGCAGCCTGACAGTTAGCATCCTAGGCGTAAGGTGTGGTTAGGCGATCGCGAAATGGTATCAGACGCTTCTGGCAAACATGTGTCTGGCATCCTGCTTTGTTGCGGTATGCCGCCAAGTTGTGAATTACGTCTGAACTACGGTGGACCAGTCTTCATTGTGGTGCCGGACGTCAATACCTTTCACCAGGAATAGGACATCCTCGGCGATGTTGGTGGCGTGATCCGCGATGCGTTCCAGGTTGCGAACCGTGGAGAGCAGATAGAGCGCTTGCGAGATCTGCTGCGGATTCTTTTCCATAAAGCTGATCAACTCGTGGTAGCTGGCGGTGCGCATGTTGTCAACCGCATCATCAGAAGCTAGCACACTGCGGGCCATTTCAGGATCACGATTAACAAACGCATCCAGGGCTTTTCGTACCATGCCCTGCGCCAAGCCAGCGATGTGAGGGATGTCAATGAGGGGCCGGATCATCGGCTCCTTCATGAGAGCCAGGGCGCTTTGAGCAATGCTGACCGAGAGATCGCCCATACGTTCCAGGTCGTTATTGATCTTAATCGCGGCGGTAACTAAGCGCAAATCAGTTGCGAGAGGCGCTTGCAAGGCGAGTAAACTGATCGCCATGTCGTCAACCTCGATCTCAAGCTGGTTGATGCGAGCTTCATTCTTGAGAACCTGCTCGGCCAGTTCCTGGTTTTTCTCGACAACGCCTTGAATGCTGCGGTAGATAGCGCTTTCCACCAGCGCGCTCATTTCAAGGAGCTTTCCCTTCAGTTGTTCTAATTCTTTTTCAAAATGACGCACGTTAACCCCGAAGTACTCTGCCCGCTGCCGGCCATCAGCCGAACCGGCCTGTTACATAATCTTCTGTTTCTTTTTTGCTGGGATTCTGGAAAATCTTGCGGGTCTCGTTAAATTCAACTAACTTGCCTAACAGAAAAAAACCTGTGTAGTCAGCAAGACGCGCTGCCTGCTGCATGTTGTGAGTCACAATGACGATGGTCGTCAACGACTTAATTTGGAAGAGCAGTTCTTCGATCTTAAGCGTTGCGATAGGATCGAGCGCGGAGCATGGTTCGTCTAAAAGCAATACTTCGGGCTCAACGGCTAACGCGCGAGCGATACACAACCTTTGCTGCTGACCACCGGAAAGCGCGCTGGCAGGCTTATGGAGCTTATCTTTTACTTCGCCCCAAAGCGCCGCGTGCTCCAGGCTTTTTTGAACGGCCTCATCGACAGTCGATTTACTTCGGACCCCATTGACCCGCAGGCCATAAGCCACGTTATCAAAGATGCTTTTAGGGAAAGGATTGGATTTCTGAAAGACCATTCCCACCCGCCGCCTAACATCCGTCACATCCATGGAAAAGATGTTCCGGTTGTCCAGCAGGATTTCGCCTTCCACTTTCGTGTTCCGGACTGCTTCATTCATCCGGTTCATGGTTCGCAAGAACGTGGATTTGCCGCAACCAGAAGGGCCAATGAAGGCCGTTATTTTGTTAGCGTTGATATCGATCGTAATGTCATGCAGCGCCTGAAAAGAACCGTAGTGAAAATTCAGGTTCTTTGTCTGCAGTTTATAGCCTGATTGCGGCTTTTGATTATCAGTCGGAATGGTTGAAATCTCAGGTGATTTTATAAGTTGTTGTTGTGGAGTCGCCACAGTTATCTCCTTGAGGCTTCTGGCCCCCGAGCGATGATCAGCCTGGCAGTGACATTGATAAGCAATACGAGCGTAAGAAGAATGAAGCCGGCTGCCCAGGCTTGTTGATGCAGATCTTCCTCCGGCGCAATGGCGTAATTGTAGATCATGATCGGCAATGTAGCAATGGGATGTAAAAAACCAGGGCTCATAAACATGTTGCCAAGAGCTGTAAACAAGAGTGGGGCTGTCTCGCCGGCGACGCGAGCAAGATTCAGCATCATACCTGAGATAAGCCCGGAAATGGCTGCCGGAACAACCACCGTGAAAATAGTTTTCGCTTTGGTAGCGCCAAGAGCCAGTGCGCCTTCCCGCAGAGAATTAGGCACAGCCAACAGAAACTCTTCTGTTGTGCGAACTGCAATGGGTATCATCATGATGCCAAGCGCCACGCCCCCTGCCAGCGCTGAATAATGACCCATGGGCTTCACAACGACCGCATAAGCCACAATGCCAATCACGATAGAAGGTACGCCGTTAAGTAAATCGACGACATAGCGGAGAGTGAAGGCAAAGGTTTTGCCGCTATATTCCGCTAAATAGACGCCAGCTAGAAATCCAAGCGGGACACCAATGGAGGTTGCAACCAGCAATACCTTGCCGCTGCCAATAATGGCATTGGCCATGCCGCCGCCAGTTTCGCCAGATGGCTTAGGAAGTTTCGTAAAGAAGTTAAAGCTTAAAGAACTGGCGCCGTGCCAGAGCAGGTAGCCAAGGATGAAAAACAGAACGCTGATAACCAGCAGAGTACACAGGCCGGACAACGACAACATAACAGCGTTGATTACTTTGCGCCGGGGTGAGATCCGCATGTCCATATTAGGCGCCCCTCCGGGAAGTTGTCAGAACCAGGATGCGGGCTAAACCATTAATGATGATAGTGAGACCAAACAGCACCAAGCCCAGGAAAATGAGAGAGGAAACGTAAAGATCTCCGCTCGCTTCAGCAAATTCATTGGCAATCACGGCAGCAATGGAATAGCCGGGTGAAAGCAAGGACGGCGTGATTTTGGGAGTGTTGCCAATCACCATAGTCACGGCCATGGTTTCGCCCAAGGCGCGAGCAAGCGCAAGAAAGATGGAACCGATGATGCCCGTTTTGGCGTTTGGAATAACCACCTGCCAGGTTGTTTCCCATTTCGTGGCGCCCAAAGCCAGAGATGCCTCACGCTGCTCAACCGGAACGGCTAGCAGCACCTCTCTCGAAACAGAGATAATGAAGGGCACGACCATGACGGATAAAACCAAGCCTGCGGACAAGAAGCTGACCCCATAAAAGTCGCCACGGAAGATCGGCAAATAGCCAAAAACTTTGGTTAGGACCGGAACCAGGTAATCGCGAATCATCGGCACAAGAACGAAGATTCCGATCAGTCCATAAATCACACTGGGAACGGCCGCGAGCAGCTCAATCAGGAACGTCAGGAAGTTTGACACTCGGGGAGGAGCCATTTCAGCGAGGAAAATGGAAGCAGCCACGCCGAGCGGAACAGCGATGAGGAGGGCCAGAAAAGCGGTAACACACGTTCCGTAAACAAATGGCAAAGCCCCGAAATGATTACCACTCGGGTCCCATCGCGAGCTCCAAAGAAAGCCCCAGCCAAATTGCTTGATTGTTGGTTGCGAGTTCATCCAAAGCTCAAAAACAATCAATCCAACAATGACAAGAATGAGAACGGCGCAAGTCAGAGTGAGAAGGTAAGAAATCTCATCGCCTCCACGGAGCCGCTTATAAAAGCTGCTAACCGTGGGGTGAGGAGCAGAAGGAGCGTATGTTGAACTTGCCATGAAGCAGCGTCAAACGACGAAATTGCCCTGGATGGATTTACTTAATTTCAGTGATGGCCTTTTGTTCTCTTTCGACAACACTAGCAGGCAGTTTAGCGTAAGCCAAGGCTTCTACCGAGTTCTGGCCTGTTGTAATAGCCCACTTCAAAAAGCCTACCATTGCCTTCCCCTTTCCTCCATCGGAGAATTTAGACGGCACCAAGAGCCAGGTAAAGGTGGAAACAGGATAAACACCCTTGCCGGATTCGTTCGTGATGGAGACCCGGAAATCAGAGGGCATGTTTTTCAAAGCGGCAGCGGCAGCAGTCACCGAAGCAAGATCGGCTTTCACGAATTCGCCGTCCTTATTCTTAACCTTGCCATAAGGAAGATGGTTCTTAACGGCATAGATCAGCTCGACATACCCCAGTGAGCCTTTCTGCTGCTTAACCAGACCGGTAACACCGTCATTGCCCTTTGCGCCTAAACCAGTTGGCCAATCGACGGAAGTGTTCTTGCCCATTTTAGAGGACCACTCCGGGCTCACTTTGGAAAGGTAATCGGTCCAGCAAAAGGTTGTTCCGCTTCCGTCGGAGCGATGCACAACAATGATTTTGTCACCTGGCAGATTAACACTCGGATTGGCTTTCGCAATTTCCGCATCGTTCCAAGTTTTGATTTTGCCTAAAAAGATGCCGGCCAGAGCTTCCGGCGTAAAATTCAGTTCTTTCGTAACGCCTGGGACATTATAAGTCGGCACGACAGCGCCAAGAACGGTTGGAAATAAAAGGATGCCGAAGTTATGTTTATCCTTGAATGCCTTGAGCTGCTCATCGGTCATCGGCATATCACTGGCGCCGAAATCCACGGTGCCGTCAGTCACTCCCTTGATTCCGCCTCCAGAACCGTTGGCCTGGTAGTTAATTTGAACATTACCAATCGACTGATATTGATTGAACCACTTAGTGTAAATCGGTGCAGGAAAGGTCGCGCCGGCACCTGTAAGAGATGTTTGCGCTGTAACAGGAAACGCAGTGGCGAGTACCGCACCGGCTAAAACAGCGGAGTAGGCCCACTGCCTGCATCTGGTAAAAAAAATTGTCATTTTGGGAATCCCGTTCTCAAGGCGTGAACACAAAGCGTTCAACACGCGTGGGTAGTAGATAAATTAGGTTCTTACCAAGTATCTATTCATCGTCATCAAATCTGCATGACAGAAGTGTTACAAATCAGTTAATCCGCGGATTTTACGGCCAGTGCAGGCCGATTAGTACGGGAACCAAAAGCTATTTTAATGCGATAAAGCAGATAACTGCGGAGTTCGATCGTTACGGTAAGTCACGCCGTCTTTCATTACGAAAAGCACGCTTTGAGTGACTTTGATGTTGTCTAATGGATTGCCAGGCACCGCTACAATGTCAGCTTCTTTGCCCGCTTCCAAGGTGCCGATTCGGGCAGAAAGGCCCAGCAGGTCGGCAGCTACGGAAGTGCCCGCTTTTAGTGACTGCGCCGGAGTCATGCCGTCGTTCGTCATCAATACAAACTCAAGCGCGTTATTGCCATGCGGGTAAACAGCGGCATCTGTCCCAAGGGCGATTTTGACGCCCATGGCGAGAGCGCGGCGCACCATCTTGTCCTGGCCCTTGACAGCCGTATCCGCTTTTTGTTGCACCAACGGCGGGAATTTTGATTCCGCGAGTCCGCTCCGGGTAGCGAGAGTAGGAACCAGATATGTTCCTCTTTCGCGCATCATGCGGAGCGCCTCATCGTCGAGGAACGTGCCGTGCTCGATGGAGTCGATACCCGCACGGATCGCGCGTTTTGCACCTTCCGCGCCGTGCGCGTGCGCGGCTGTTTTTCTACGTAGAGCATGCGCCTCACTAACGAGCGCATCGAGTTCAGCCTGGGAAAGCTGCGGCACATCGACATCGTCAGTTGGTGAGAGAACGCCACCCGTAGCGCAGGTTTTAATGACATCAGCGCCATATTTGATGTTGAAACGAACGGCGAAACGGGCTTGGTCGGCTGAATTAATGACTCCATCTTCAGGACCGGTTTCGCGGTTGAATAGTCCGAAGCGATAACCGGCACTGTCATCGCAATGTCCGCCTGTTGAGCCGAGCGCATGCACGGCTACCAGCATGCGGGGGCCGGGAACAACTCCGGCATTGATAGCATTACGAAGGCCAACGTCCAGAAAATTGGCAGAGCCAACATCACGGACAGTCGTAAAGCCCGCCATCAGAGTTTTTCGCGCGTTTTCGGTAGCACGGATCGCTTGCTCCGGGATTGTGCGGCTTAATTCGAGCAGGCGTGCTCCGCTGTAATCCGGATTAAAAGCCATAGTGAGGTGCGTATGGGAGTCAATAAATCCGGGTAGCAGAGTCGCATCGCCGAGATCGACCATTGCGGCGTTTCCTGGAATCTGCCCTCCCACGGACTGAATCTGTTTGCCCGCCACAACCACGATTCCAGGCTGCACTACCCTGTCGCTTTTTGCATCAAAGAGCCTTGCCGCTTTAATAACAGTAACGGTTGACTGCGCACTGGCGGGAGAGCACAAAAGGGTTAATGCAAGCAGGGCTCTGCGCATGTGAATGTCTGAGGATAGCGCAATTGGGTTACCGGCTCCGCTAGCGTAGCAATTCTTCCAAAGTTTGCGCTTCGAACAGACGCAGGCTGAGTTCGCCCAGATCGTGCTCGGACAACTGAGCAAGACGCCGACTGGCCCACTCCGGCACAGGACCAAACCGCTTCTCCATCTGACGTCGCAGCAGCATCCGTTCTCCTTCCTGGCGACCTTCCTGGCGACCTTCCTGCAAGCCTTCCTGCAGGCCTTCCTGGCGACCACGCAGATACTCGCGGCCTAGTACTTTGTTCTCTAAAATGTCGTATAAAACAGGCACTCTTTTTGCCTCCTCCTCGACCTGCTTCTCCAGCCCCGCAAGCCCGCCAACAGCAGCAACGCTTCCAAATAGAAAGTCCGCTGCTCGGGCTCTCGCTCCTCGGCCACTCGCCGCACCAAGTGTGCTACTGCCCGCTGTGGCTCGGCCAACCTAGTCAGGATGCCTAGTACATTATCACTCGGTTCCGCGCTCGCCAGCAACGGCACGCTATCGACCTCGCGCAGATCCACGAGCGTGTACTGGAACGAGCTGAACGGTCCTTGGAGGCGATCCGCCATGCGCGCGGGTTCGCGCCCGATGTACAAGACGAGCTAGAGCGGAAATCGCCCATGCAGGCGGTAAACCGCGAGACTGTACTCGGCCATGCGCAGCGGCATCGCCGGATCGTTGGTGCTCTGGCATTCCAACTGCACGAGCGTGCCGTCGCCGGTTTGTCCGAGCAGATCCAGGCGGCGGTTCTGCACGCGCGGCAGCTCGGTCGGCAGCCAATTGATAATCGTGATCCCGGCCAATTGGCTGAACAGACATTTCGATTGCCGCAAAAGCAGCTTGAGAACAACATCAAACTCCTGCATCGGTCTTCCCCATGATCTACGCGGCGAATCAAAGTTCAGCTTCTACTTCAATCTCGATCAGCATGCGTGGATCAATGAGAGCGCGTACTTCGACCATGGTGGCGCAAGGGCGGATACTGCTAAAAAACTCATGATGGGCTCGGCCGTACTCTTCCCAACGTGAAATATCGGTTACGAACATGCGCGTGCGTACCACACTTTCAAGCGTTCCTCCCGCTTGTTTCAGGGCGCGTTCAATATTGCGGATGACCTGCACGGTTTGGGCGTAACCATCATCGACACCGACGAGATTTCCGTTCTCATCCGTCGCAGTTGTGCCGGTCACATAGATGCGAGTATCAACCCGCACAGCGCGGCTATAGCCGACAATGTCTTCCCACTTGACGCCTGAAGAAATATTCTGTCGAATTTGGCTCATAGTTTTATGCTCCTACGCTCCTGGAAGCGTGATGGTGAACTTCGAACCGGAACCAAGATAACTTTCAACAGAAATAGTTCCTCCCATTCGGTCCACAATTTCCTTCACAATCGGAAGGCCAAGGCCAGTGCCACCAGCAGGACGTGACCGGGCTTTATCCACACGGTAAAATCTTTCGAAGATTCGATGGATCTCAGTGCTGGGAATGCCGATGCCAGTATCACTAACGGAAATGATGACCTGACTGTGAGCGTTATAGCTGCCCTCGACATGAACTTCTCCGTTCGGGCGATTGAACTTGATAGCATTATCCAGAAGATTAATAAAAACCTGTTCGAGGCGAACGCGTATGCCTAATACAGCGCAGTCTTCGCACTTACTACGGTCGACCACAATACCGCGAACTTCAGCGGCTGGCGCAACGGTATTGGCGGCGGATTTGATCGTTTCGAGCACCGATATGCGTTCGGGGGTCACGGGCAAGCCGTTTTCAATATCGGGTTCTGAAAGGACAAGTAAATCCGAGGCGATGTTATTCAACCGGATGGAATGCGAGAGGATGATTTCCAGAAACTTGCGATTGTGCTCCTCATCTTCAAGCGCTCCGTCAAGAAGCGTTTCAGCATATCCCCTGATCGCCGCAAGAGGAGTGCGAAATTCGTGTGAAACGTCCGCCACAAAGTCCTTACGCAACTGCTCCTGACGTTGGATATCGGTGATGTCATGAAGAACAATGACGGCGCCTCGCGTGGCGGCTGGTCCAAAGGAAAGCGCGCGAGCTTCGAACCAGCGTCCCGCCGCGCTCGGAAGTTGAAAACGATCAGACTCGTTCGAGCCACTGCTCAATACCCGTTCCAGAATGTCACGCAGGAGCGGCTCACGAACGACTTCGTAGAGCGACCGGCCTTCGCTCACGGGAATTCGAATGCTGAAAGCGTCGGCGAACGCCTGATTACAGAAAATAACTTTGAGGCTGTTATCCACAGCCAGAACCCCTTCCGCCATGCAAGCGAGGATTGTTTCGCGGCGGGACGATTCTAGGTTTGTCTGTTCCACGATGGAGCGCACGCGTTCCGCCATGGCCCGCATGCTGCGAGACAAGTTCTGGATTTCCGTGGGACCTTCCAGGGGAAGATTTTTTTCCTGCGCGGGAAGAGCGGCAATAAATTCATTAAGACGGCGGGTCTGGGTGGCCCATTGACGCATAACTATATAGAAGAGCGTTGTGCCAGCGGCGCTTAAAGCAGTAAATACGACGGCTAGCTTGATCAGCGCGGAGATGCTTCGGCCAGCTTCGAAATCTGGCTGAATCCAAACAACAGCCCACGGAAGCGCGAGCATAAACAAGCACCACGTTCCGAGTAGCTTTCCCCTCGTAATTTCTTTCATCTCATTTCAAGGAAAGCGGATCTATCGCAAACCAGCTGCCCCTAGCTTGATCCGTCCAATCCCTGAGAATAAATGATCAGCTTTCGTGCCGTTTCAGAAAATACGCCTGAGAATCGAATAAGCGCTTGCCAGGCTGGCGGGCAATTTGTGTATACGTGCCGTCAGGCTGCATAATGCGCGCCCCTGCTTCGTCTTCTAAATACTTGGCGAGAATACGGTCGCGCAGCCGCCGGACAAGACGCCGGTCCTCAACCGGAAAGAGCACTTCCACACGGCGACTCAAATTACGCGGCATGAAATCGGCGCTGCCCACATAGATCAGTTCATCGCCTCCGTTATGGAAGTAATAGATACGGCTGTGTTCGAGGAAGCGTCCAATAATGCTACGCACTCGAATGGTTTCACTGATGCCGGGGATACCCGGACGCAAGGAGCAGACTCCGCGAACAATCAAGTCGATCTGCACGCCGGCTTGTGACGCTTCGTAAAGTAGGCGAATCATTCCCGCGTCTTCGAGAGCGTTCATCTTAAGAATCATGCAACCGTCGCCATGCTCACGATGCCGTTCAATTTCACCGTGGATGAGCCGTTCTAGGCCAGGGCGGAGGCTATGCGGCGCAACGAGCAATTTGCGGTAGGATTTCTTTTCCGAGTAACCAGTCAGGTGATTAAATAAGTCACTAACATCCGCGCCAATTTCCTCGTTACAGGTGAACAGACCGATGTCTGTGTAGATGCGCGCCGTAAAAGGGTTGTAGTTTCCGGTGCCGAGGTGAATATAACGACGGATCGTCTCGCCTTCGCGACGGACAACCATTGCCATTTTGGCGTGAACTTTTACGCCCGGCAAGCCATAGACGACATGAACGCCTTCGCGCTCCAGCTTCTGCGCCCACTCGATATTGCTTTCCTCATCGAAGCGGGCTTTTAATTCGAGCAGCGCCGCAACCTGCTTGCCGTTCTGGCTGGCATCGAGCAAGGCTTCGACGATAGGTGAGTTGCGGCCTACCCGGTACAGCGTCATTTTAATGGCGAGAACGTCATCATCTTCCGCGGCTGCGCGAAGGAAATCGGTCACTGGCTGGAAGGATTCGTAGGGATGGTGCAGCAGCACATCGCCGTCGCGAATGGTAGCGAATATTTCGTTGGCGGAGGCAGCAGCAAAACCTTTTGGAACCGACGCAATAAAGGGCTTGTCTTTTAAGTTGGGGCGCTCGCTGCCGAGCAGCGCACGGACGCGGCTTAGATCAATCGGGCCGTCAATCCGGTAGATATCATTATGATCAAGCTCAAGATTGCTGGTGAGCAGGGTAACCAGCTTTTGCGGCATGCCGGTGTTGATTTGCAGGCGGACGGCATCACGGAAGCGCCGCCGCAGGACGGCCTCCTGGATGGTTTCGAGCAGGTCGTCCGTTTCCAACTCCTGAATCGTCAGCTCGGCGTCGCGAGTGAGGTGGAAGAGATCGGCCTCAAGGATCTCCATCTCCGGGAAGAGCATGCGAAGGTTCGCAATAATCACCTGCTCCAGCCAGATAAAAGCAAGCTCGCCAGCGCGGGACGGAAGCGGGACCAACTGCGGCAGGGAATCGGGAACTTTAATACGGGCAAAACGCTCCTGCCCGTCGCCATTCGTCACGGTGGCCGCAATATTCAGGCTGAGATTGGAGATATGCGGAAAAGGACGGCCCTGGTCAACAGCAAGCGGCGTCAAGACCGGATAAACAACACGCCGGAAGTAATCATCAACGGCAGTTTTCTGCTGCGCGTTTAACTGTTCCAGAGGCAGGATCTGAATGCCGGCTTCCTGCAGACCCGGCACTATTTCTTCACGCCAGAGTTTATAAATGTCCTTGACAAGGCTGGTAACCTCATGGCGGATCAGCTCCAACTGTTCGCTTGGCGACCTGCCGTCCATGCTGATCTCCGTGGTGCGCGTTTCAATCTGCTGCCAGAGATTGGCCACGCGAACCATGAAGAATTCGTCGATGTTTGAGCTGAGAATTGAGATGAACTTGACGCGCTCCAGTAACGGATTGGCGGGATCACGCGCTTCTTCCAGCACACGGCGTTGAAAGGCTAACAGGCTGAGATGGGGATTTAGATATAGTTCCGGCGAGTCTAAAGGCACTGGGCCGGAGATGACAGGCGCATTCGTCGCCAATTGTTTTTTGGTTGCGCGAGCCCTGATTGAGCGAGCCAAAGAAGCAGTTCCTTTCTTGCAGTTCGATTCGGTTGGAAAACCTAATTGATAGGCATTCTTTAGATTGAGTCCTGGTAAGAACCCGTACACATAAGTATCGCCTAGGGATTGACCGGAAATAGCTTCCTTGGTACCATGAAGTGCGGGGTGGAGCAGTCAGGTAGCTCGTTGGGCTCATAACCCAAAGGTCGCAAGTTCAAATCTTGCCCCCGCAACCAAGCG
>JBJMGL010000386.1:0-2999 GCA_045807985.1 Bryobacteraceae bacterium | reverse complement strand
GGCGTTCTTGTCCGGAGAAGTCGTCGAAGATGGTGCTTGCGCCAAGCTGAACGTTGTCAGCAATAAAAAGCAAAATGCAATTCGCAGCATAATTCTCCTAGCGTTCACGCA
The DNA here is from genome assembly GCA_045807985.1 of Bryobacteraceae bacterium. Taxonomy (GTDB): domain Bacteria; phylum Acidobacteriota; class Terriglobia; order Bryobacterales; family Bryobacteraceae; genus Bog-105. Next base: position 2,888 of record JBJMGL010000386.1, on the reverse strand, counting down.
ACCTGCAGAGCAGAGCTTACACGAGGTTCTTGAAGTTAACCCTACTTGCTGTGCCCCCGCCTCCGCTCACTGCATCGCAACGGGCGATTGGTCACAGGAAGTTCAAAATTGGCGCAAGGCTATCGAGGCGAGCGGATAATTTCTAAAAGTGAATTGCCAGTGAACGGCGCAGGAATAAGCGTTAGCGCAAGCATTACGAGGGCCACCAGCGCCAGCCAGGAACGTCCGCGAGTTAGCGCAGGCCAATGAGGAACGTTCGGATGGCGGATGCCGCTCAACGTCAACAACAGCGCCCATACCAGCCATCCGATCCAGAAGAAAATTCCCATCGGCAGCAATATGCCGACTGCAATCCGAGATACAGATCGATGCAGGCCGGGAGCCAGCGCATACACGATGTGCCCCCCATCGAGTTGGCCGCCGGGCAAAAGGTTCAGCGCCGTTGCGAACATCCCCGCCCACGCCGCTATCGCCGTCGGATGCAACAGCATGCGGTTGAGCGGCATGATTCCGGCGCCGTCTCCGATCACGAACCAATGCGCAATACGAAAAATCAGCGGATATCCGAACGTTATCTCCGCCGGACCAGCACTCGGGGGCGCTGGTTTCGACATGGTGAAGGCGAACAGAAGTACGAGCAGAGCAACAATGAATCCGGCAATCGGACCCGCTATGCCTATGTCGAACAGCGCAGTACGAGTACGGATCGGCGCGCGGATGCGAATGAATGCGCCCATCGTACCGATTAGCGTGGGGGCCGGGATAAAGAACGGCAAGGTGGCGTGCACGCGATAACGTACGCAATAGTAGTAATGGCCCATCTCATGCGCCAGCAGGATAGTCATCAATGAGAGCGAGAACGGTATTCCCAGCAGCAGGCGTACCGGTTGCTGCAGAATCCAGGCGATCGGGAAAAAGGGAAGGGTATCGCTACCGGTAAGCGAGAACAGCGGTTCCCCTAATTGAAAATTCCGCTCCAGTCCGGCGCCAACGATCAGCGTTGTCCCCAGCGTCGCCAGCAGTAGTAGCGCATGCAGCCAGTAACGCTGGCGATAACGCTCCTCCACGAGGAAGACCTCGACGGGAACATCGGTTTCCATGGTGCGGGGGTGAGGCGGCGTGAGATCAGACATCAAGCGAACTCGGGTTTTACTCGGCCGAACGGCGGAAACGGTGCACCGTCGTTTTCATCGGCACAATTGCCTTTGCGATTGGGATGACCTTCACGCCCCAGTGAAGAGACAGCGCTGCTCGCACCTGCGAATCTAAGGCGCAGAGCGCTAATCGATGGACTGCAACTCCTTGCCTGGCTTAAACTTTACCGCCTTGCCTGGCGGGATGCTAACTTCAGCCCCGGTACGTGGGTTACGTCCAATGCCGGTCTTACGAGGACGCACATTGAACACACCAAACCCGCGCAACTCGATGCGATCCCCTTGCGACAAGGCCTTCTTCATACTTTCAAAGACGGTCTCGACCGCCAGTTCGGCTTTGGTCTTGGTGATGCCGGTCTTGTTGACGACCTCGTTGATGATATCCAGCTTAATCACAAGCAACTCCACGTCGGTTCGGAATGCAATGCTGGAAGCCGGCGAAGCGGAAGTTTTCCCGTTTCTCCAACTCTCCCTGTAAACTGCTGATACTAAAGGCCGCAAGAGTCATTGTCAATTGCACGCTTGCTTCCGTAATATGCTGTCACTTCCGGGTAAACGTCGCCGCGGTCATTCCAGCAATGAAATCGCTACATTGCGGGACTGGTTGAGACTTGCAGGGAATAGGCCTGTGGCGCGGTTTCCGGAGACCTCCGAAGGAGAAGCATGGCAATTAAGAGCGACCACTGGATCCGGCGCATGGCGCAGGAACACGACATGATTAACCCCTTTTCCGAGAAGCAGGTACGCCAAGGGGTGGTTTCGTATGGACTCTCGTCCTACGGATACGATTTGCGCGTGGCCGATGAATTCAAGATTTTTACTAACGTCAATTCCACCATCGTGGATCCCAAAAGGTTCGATGAAAAGTCGTTCGTCGCTATTAATGCCGATGTTTGCATCGTCCCGCCTAATTCATTCGCCTTAGCGCGCTCCGTCGAGTATTTCAAGATCCCGCGCAGCGTCCTGACCCTTTGTGTTGGAAAATCCACTTACGCCCGTTGCGGCATCATCGTGAACGTCACGCCCTTTGAACCGGAATGGGAAGGCTTCGTGACGCTGGAAATTTCCAACACCACTCCACTGCCCGCCAAGATCTACGCCAACGAAGGACTTTGCCAGATCTTGTTTTTTGAGTCCGATGAGATTTGCGAAACCAGTTATAAGGACCGCAAGGGCAAATACCAGGCGCAGACAGGAATCGTTTTGCCGAAGGTGTAACTGCAGCCGTAAACGGCAGGTGATGGTGCAAAGACCACGTGACTGATTTTGGGTGCCCGGTCCTTTCCTGCTTTCGGAAAAGGCCGGACTTCCACAGCTCAAACCGTTTCAGTGATTACTGCTCGCGGTTCTCGCACTTTTATACCGGGCAATCCCGATGCTGGGTCTTCACGTCATACCCAGCCTTCTTCAGGTGCTTGCCGATTTCTTCTGCGATCATCACGGACCGGTGCTGGCCTCCCGTGCATCCGAAAGCAATCGTCAGGTAACTCTTGCCTTCGTGAATGTAGTGCGGCAGCAAATACACCAGCAACTTCGAGATCCGGTTGATGAACTCCTGCGATTGTGGGAAGGACCTTATATATCTCGCCAGTTTCGGGTGCTTCCCTGTCAACGGGCGGAATTCCGGCACGAAATGTGGATTGGGGAGGAACCGGACATCGAACATCAGGTCCGCATCTTCGGGTACGCCGTTACGAAACCCAAAGCTGACCATCGACACGAGTATGTGCTTGT
>JBJMGL010000385.1:0-3651 GCA_045807985.1 Bryobacteraceae bacterium | reverse complement strand
TCAGCAGGCTTCCCTAACCGCCGCGAATAAGGCGAAGGAGGCTGGCTTACGAGCGGTGGATGTGCGGGTGGCGGGTCCTGGTTCGGGTCGTGAGTCGGCAGTTCGTGCGCTGGCAACCGCTGGTATTGAAGTACGGGCTATTAGGGACGTGACACCGATTCCGCACAACGGTTGCCGCCCGCCCAAAAAGCGGCGCGTTTGATCTCTATTATTTTTTATTATTTGTAATTATGTAAGCGGGATGAAGGTCTGCCGGCTGTAAACCGCACCTGTTGGAGGTTATTGAATTGGCACGTTATAGTGGCCCCGTTTGTCGGCTTTGCCGCCGCGAGGGCATGAAGTTGTTTTTAAAAGGCGAGCGTTGTCACACGGAAAAGTGCGCTATCGAGAAGCGCAACTTTGCTCCTGGCCAGCACGGAAAAGACAAAAAGGCAAAGGTCGTCGGCTATGGTCTGCAACTGCGCGAAAAGCAAAAAGCGCGCCGATATTACCGCATTCTCGAAGGCCAATTCCGGAACCTTTATGAGAAGGCCGTGAATCAAAAAGGTATTACTGGCGAGCAGATGCTTGCGATGCTAGAAAAGCGTCTGGATAATGTTGTTTACCGAATGGGTCTGGGTACCAGCCGAGCCCAGGCACGCCAACTCGTTCGTCATGGACATTTCAGCGTGAATGGCCGCAGGGCGAATATTCCTTCTCTGATGGTAAAGCCTGGTGATGCGATTGAAGTTCGTGAGCCTTCCCGTAACAACCCCACCATCTTGGGTGCACGCGATGCCACGGCCCACACGCCAAGTCCTTCTTGGCTGGAAGTGGATCGTGACGCGCTGCGAGCCCGTGTTCTGCAGCAACCCAAGCGCGAAGAGTTGGTGCAAATTCAGTTAAACGAACAGCTCATCGTCGAGCTGTACTCGAAGTAAACCGCTTCGGTAATCGACGAGTAAGGATTGAAACAAATCATATGTTTAAAGGATTTCAAAAGCCTAAGCGCCTAGTTGCCAATACCGAGTCTCTTACTGAGCGGTACGGCCAATTTACTGCCCAGCCATTCGAGCGCGGTTTTGGCCCTACGATCGGCACTGGCTTGCGCCGAGTGCTCCTTAGCTCCATTGAGGGTGCCGCGATTACAGGCGTGCGTATCGAGGGAGTGTCGCACGAGTTTAGTCCCATTCCCGGCGTTGTGGAAGACGCAACGGACATCATTTTGAACCTGAAGCAGGTGCCGTTCAAGATGATGGGCGAAGGGCTTAAAATTGCCCGCCTTCGGGTGGAAGCACCGGGCGAGGTCATGAGCAGCCAGATCGAAACCGACGCGGATGTCGAGGTGCTTGACCGTAACCTGCATATCGCGACTGTGGGCGAAGGCGGCAAGCTCGATATCGAGATGCGGATCAAGAGCGGTCGTGGTTACGTTTCCGCTGACCGCAACTATGACGAAGATCTGCCCATCGGCTATATCCCGATTGACTCTGTTCACTCGCCTGTCCGTAAGGTCAACTACACGGTAGAAGCGGCCCGTCTCGGTCAGAATACCGACTTCGACAAGCTGGCTATCGAAGTTTGGACGAACGGCGCGATCTCACCGCAAGACGCGATTGGTCAAGCGGCCAAGCTACTGAAGGATCATATGACGATCTTCATTAACTTTGAAGAGACGCCAGAGGTCGCCGAGGAGCCAGCTGAGCGCGCTGCCAACCAAATGAACGAAGTGCTCAACCGCTCGGTGGAAGAGTTGGAATTGAGCGTTCGTTCCTACAACTGTCTAAAGAATGCCAACATTCAGACAATTGGCGACTTGGTGCAAAAGAGCGAATCAGAAATGTTGCGCACCAAAAACTTTGGCCGCAAGTCGTTGAATGAAATCAAGGAAATCCTGTCGGGTCTCGGCCTGAACTTCGGCATGAAGTTTGATGCCCAGGGCCGGTTAGTCGGCGGTGCGCCTCCGGCTTCTCCGTCCGATTTTGGTAACGATAATTACGCAGGATTAGAGGAATAACGGTGCGGCATCGTAAGGCAGGTTTTAAGCTCAAGCGTAATATCAGTGCCCGCCGGGCGCTGCTGCGTGGACTTGTTACAAACGTGATCGAAGAAGAGCGGATCACGACCACGATCCCGAAGGCAAAGGCGGCGAAGCCTCTTGTCGAAAAGATGATCACCTTGGCGAAGAAGGACAGTTTGCACGCTCGCCGTATGGCTGCCTCCTATCTTCTGAAGCCGGAAGCGGTTGAAAAGCTGTTCGAGAAACTGGGACCACGTTTCAACCAGCGGAATGGCGGATATACTCGCATTGTTAAGTTGGGCTGGCGCAAGGGTGATGGCGCGGAGACTGCCAAGCTGGAACTGGTTGGTTCGGAACTCGTCAAGCGCGCGTCGGAACGGGCTGCGCGGCGCGAGGAGCGTTTGAAACAGCTTCGTGAAAGCGGCGAAGCTCAGCCCGGCGAATAGCTTCCTGTTTAAAATTCTGGATGAAAGATGGCTCAGCGGATAACTTCTGCTGAGCCTTTTTTAAAGTCAAGTTTTTAGTGCGGCGCTATGAAGTAATTCCCAGCTTGATTCATTAACAATCCCACCAAATAAATCTTTTGCTCTTTTTTCATCTACTTACATGCGAACTTCGGCTATGGCAACTATAGCCGCTCCCGCATGAGTGCTACGCTCCGGCTGACAGTCACTGCCCACCGATGAGCACCGAACAAATTTACAAGCTTCAACCTGACCGGACCCTTTATCTTCGCGGTTTTACCGGAGTGGGGGCTGCGGCGGCGCTTTGCCATACAAGTCCCGCTGGCTTTACAACCTGCGGCGTTTTTCGGGACATGGCGGACTTTTGCGTGCTCATGCTTTATGATGCCGACAACACCTTTGAGCACTATTCCGTCAGGTATCTCCCCGATTTCGACTTGTCTGGAATGGTGCTTACCTTTGATCTGAAATACCATGGTTTGCAGCCGATTGACTCTGCCAAGTATTCATGGATTGACTGGTCGCAACTCGATGTGATTCGAGCCGATGGAACGACGCACCAAGTCCGTTTGTGGGACTATGCAACGCTGGTCTCGGGCAGTTACTCGGTGGCGCAAGGAACTTACAACATCACTGCTCCTTGGGGTTGCCATCCTTACGACCGGCTTACAGTGTTTGTCGGGAATACCAGCTTTGATTTTTCGGCTGCGGGCGGAGAATCAGCCGGCACTGTTGCCAAAACTCTGGCGGACAGCATTAACACTTATGATTGGTCAACTTACTCGAGTAGCAGCGTTTCAGTGGTTGCCGCAGCGGACGACATCGGAAAGCTGACTCTGAAAAACGCCCGTACGGGCCACGTCAACGTATCGGGAAACTCGGTTCAGTGGGTGGATGGTATCAAGTTTCCGGGTATCGCTTCAGGTTCCACACTCTATCTGGCAGGGACAGCTTATACTGTCTCAGCGGTTAAAAGTCCAACATCGCTTGAATTAACTACCGCTGCGCCGTCCGGAACAAACATCGTTTACCTTGCCGAATACGGTGGGCTGGACGGAAACAGCGTCACGGTTTACATTGTTGTCCGGCCAGGAAATGGAAGCTTGGCGGTCAATGATTCAGTTCTTTCCCTTCGCGGCGGAAATTCAGACGATGTCGTTTGGCGCATTGCTCTGGACTTTACCGCTT
>JBJMGL010000384.1:0-3590 GCA_045807985.1 Bryobacteraceae bacterium | reverse complement strand
CTGGTCTGAAGATTGTGCAGCATAAAATGCGACCGGCCGAGTTCTGGACATCCAATGTCAGAGCACGCATGTTTTTAAAGTTCCTCTGGTGTTTGTTTAGTACTATACAAACTTATAGTACTGGAGCCAGTATAGTAGTACTACTCGCAGAAATCCAGAAGAATTTAAAGAAAAGTAAGATAATTTACAACCTAAGTGACTTTCCCGGTGCTAATAATCTTCATAAAATTCCGCTATATTCCTGATTAGGATGTAGAAGAAGCTAGCTGAATCAATGAGTTGGCAGAGTTAATCTTTGTTCGTATATGTGGAATTACTGGGGCTTTTAGACGTTTCAAAACTGCAATTTCGTCACAATTCTGAAATTTAGGACAACGCAAACAGTCTTTCCAAGCTTTTAAAGGTAATTCGCCGCGCTCTACTTCGCTAAATCCGAGTTTTTGAAAGAACCCCGGCACATACGTGAAAGCAAAGATGGATTCCAGGTCATTATCACGGGCTTCCTGCTCTAGAGCTTCCACAAGGGCCCGCCCAACGCCGTGCTGTTTCATCTCCGGAAGAACAGCCAAGGACCGCACTTCAGCGCAGGTAGGCGTATAAAAGTGCAAGGCCCCGCACCCTGCCAATACCTCGCCGTCGTAAGCCACTGAAAAATCACGAATGTTCTCGGACATCTCGAATTCCGTGCGAGGCAGCATGATGCCCTTCGCGGCGTACGAATCAATGAGCGCCAGAATATTTGGAATGTCCCGCATGCCGGCCTTGCGCGTCTGAAGAGCAACGGATGTCATAGGGACTCCATTTCTGGCGTATTCGCTTCTCGCAAGAGCTGCGTGCCGATCCATTCACCCCCGAGCAAGCGCGCACAGATGTCCGGCTCCGCTCCAGAGGCGATGGTCACATCGATCCCGGCCCCCAGGGCAGTTTGCGCGGCTTCGAGCTTTGCCTGCATGCCTCCGTGCGCAACACCGGAGTCAATTAACTGCGCGACCTTTTCGCGCGGCAGTTGACGGAGGACTACGCCATTTTGGTCCTTCACTCCCGGCACATCGGTAATGAAAAGCAGTTTAGATGCCTGCCAACCGACCGCGCAGGAGACCGCCATACTGTCAGCATTGACATTATAGATATTTCCGTCGGTATCGCCCGCCAGACACGCAATAACCGGCAGGTAATTTGCATCTGTCAACAGATCCAGCAATCTCCGATCTGTCTTCACCGGTTTGCCTACGAATTGTAAATCAGCGTCAAGTTGAACAGCGCGCGTCAGAGAGCCGTCAACGCCAGATAAACCCACCGCAGGTCTTCCAGCAGCAATCACCGCGGAAACAAGTTGTTTATTTACGCTTCCAGCAATCACTTTAGCCACAGCATCAATGACAGCCGCATCCGAAATCCGCAGTCCATTCTTAAAGTGGCTGGCAACTCCGCGCTCTTCCAGAAACCGGGTTACTTGCTTGCCTCCGCCATGGACAACAACCAACTGATGCAGAGCGGAGATCTCCGCCAGTTGCTTCGCAATCGCCCGCAGACCTTCGGGTTTATCCAGGAGCGTGCCGCCCAGTTTGATTAAGACCTTCAAAGAAGAGCCTCCGTCTCCGGAAAACCCAGCATGAGGTTCATATTTTGAACAGCCTGCCCGGCCGCTCCCTTTACAAGGTTGTCTTCTGCGGCCACCACCGTGGCGCGTTGACTTTCGGGATCGAAGTGAAAACCGATGTCACAGAAATTTGTGCCTTGCACAGCGCGCAGGTCGGGCACTTTACCCGGCGCATAAAGCCGGATAAACGGCTCGTCGGCATAGTGTTCTTCGTAAATGGAAAGCAGATCGACTGCCGACTTCACGCCCTGTGTGCGGAGATAAATGCTTTCGAGGATGCCGCGATCAATCGGGAGAAGATGCGCCGTAAAGGTGAACTCACGCTCCCCTAGACCCGAGTTCTGCAGAACCTCCGGCACGTGCCGGTGATCGTTAAAACCATAGGCGCTGAAGTTTTCCGTGACCTCGCAAAAACTGGTTTTAAGAGACGGTTTACGGCCCGCTCCGCTTACTCCTGATTTGGCATCACAAACAATGCCGCGGGTTCTATCAACAATTTGCGCGCTGACCAACGGCCTAAGCGCCAGATTCGCGGCGGTCGGATAACAGCCGGGGTTTGCTACGAGCCGGGCACCGCGAATCTTATCGCGATAAAACTCAGGCAATCCATAAACGGCTTCGTCAAACAGAGCGGGAGCGGTATGGCGTTCGCGATACCACCGGGAGTAGGTTTCAGCATCACCCAAGCGGAATGCTCCGCTAAGATCGACAATTTTAGTGCCCGTCAAAAAGATACTGGGCGCGAGTTCAATGGATACATCGGCGGGGGTCGCCAAAAAAACCAGATCGAGCTTTTCCGCTTGGATGGCCTCGGCCGTAGCAGGTATTGTTTTGGGCATTTTGCGCCCGAGCGGGCCAGTTCGCGGCTCAGAATCAGCCCGGTGCTCTAACAGAATGACTTCAACATGGGAATGGCGCGAAAGAATGCGAACCAGTTCGGCACCGCTATAGCCACGAAAGCCAGCAACACCGATGGTACACTTTGAGTAATTATTCACAACAATGAATAATTATACTAAAGTTGCTCTGTTGTAGACCGGGCTGCCAAGTCTCCAATTACCGGTAGCCGCACCTGTTCTTCGTGAGCGGCCTTCACGAGAAGGTAAATCCAGCAAATGAAGATCGCGAATTTCAGAAGGGTCACCAGCGAACGCTCAATTCCAAAGCCGGAGACGCCGCCAAAGAGCAGCATCGGCGCGGCTGACGACACAATCAACCATGCAACAAAAAGATAAAGCGACTGGAATCCATCAAAACGGACTCGCATATTGGCTCTAAATTTCCTGGAAGCAAGAAAAACGATGGCCGGAATCACGCCGAAAACGGGTATGTAGCACAGAATGGCGGCAGTCCGGTCAGTAATGCCGTCCAGGAAGTCAGTCGTTTGAATAGGGCCCTCATACCCCTTCGACCATGCATCACCCCCAAAGTGAGTACTGCGCCCCGGTTGGGGAGTGCCGCAATGGGAGCAATAGGCGGCTTGCCCGCCAACACTCGCTCCGCAATTTGTACAGAATGGCACTGATTCTCCTGATCCCATCATGTATCTAAAGCTACGTTTAAATACACGGAATTGTTCCGCTCCCTTCGTTTATCCTTCCTTTGCCAGCCTCAGCTCATCTTCCAGTTCATAAATCCGGTCCTCCACCGCCTTCGTCGGTTTTCCCGCCGTTTGCAGATCGGCGAGCTTTTTCTTCTGCCCATCAATTTTCTTCTGGACAGCCATAACCTTCGTCTCATTCGGCGCAGGGGAAGACACAGCCGGGGTTGCGGGAGCCTTGCTCTTCTTCGGTTTTGTCGGCACGGCCACTTTCTCGCCGAAATCTTCTAATAGTTCCCGCTGAATACTGAGCAGTTCATTGGCTAGATCGTGGAATCGGGCAATCAATTCCTTTTTGGCTTGATTACGAAGCTTCAGGTAGTCCGCCTTGGCAGCTCGATACTGGTCTAAACTTGTGGTCATTCTTGCTATGTCCTTTATACAAAGGAG
>JBJMGL010000383.1:0-2741 GCA_045807985.1 Bryobacteraceae bacterium | reverse complement strand
GTCCTTTGTATACAATCCCTTCGGCTGAATAGTCGTTGAATTTCGGGCAATGAATGATTGCGGCACACTTCGGATCGGATTTTGGATCAAAGAAATAACCAGTAACGGGCAGTTCACTTTGTTCTGCAAGGGCGACGCCGAGTTCGGCCAGCAACGCTCTCCGGTAACTCTCGCGCTTTCGCTGGGTGTCGTCACCCCCTTTAATTGGCTCAAGCACTACGCTGATGCGGCAGCCGCGGGCCTTCAAGAAGACAATTGTCGGGAAAAGTTTCCAGACCCATTGTGTATCTCGTGCAGCGATCAAAAGCTCGCCAGGAAGTTGAATGGCAGCCTCAACAACTGCGTTAAATATTTCATCGCTGTCACGGCATGTCTTTTGAGCGCCATCCATCTGAATGACACGTTGGCGTTCGTTTTTGATGAAGTCACTAACGCTTTTGCGTCCGGCCTGCGTTAGTTCTTGAATGACCTCATTGTTCATCTTGTCAAAATCGGTTGCGCGAATTCTCTTTGTTGGGATTTCGATGATATGAACATTGCGCTGGATTTGTGCTTGAAGATCTGTGCTGCCGTCCACCGCAGCTGTAACCACCCTGTCAATCAGCTCTTTGGAAGACCAAGTAAGGTATGGCTCGACGTCGGCGCTTAAGCCGAAAGCAAGAACTCGGTTCGGTGTTGGTCGATTTCCGCGACCCTCATCATGAAATACGAAAGTCGGAAGGTTGCTTAAAATTCCGCCATCTACATAGCGGTTTTCTCCCTGCCGGACGGGTTGGAAGAAAAAGGGAATGCTACATGACGCTCGGACCGCGAACGCCACGCTTTCTTCGGGTGTCTTGTTTGCGCTCCAGACCTTTACCTTCGCAGCGAGCAAATCGGTGGCAACAATATAGGTCGGAACTGGTAGGTCCGAAAACCGGATAGGGCGCTTTTTGTAAGGCAAAAGCTGAGCTAATTTCTCCTCCATCCACTGTTCGATATAGGATGATGAGTGTAGGCCGCCAAATCTTAGATACGTTCCTGCTGCTGTTGTCTCCGGCGTAAAGGGTACGGATAGAAGAGTATTGAGGAGCGTCTGCCCGAAGCCGCCGGTGCTTTCGCTTTCTTCGGGCGGCCGTACAAAGTTGTTAAAGTCTAGGCCGCTCAAAAGTGCAGTGATTTGTTTGGGACTGGCGCCAGCGCCGATCAGAGCGGCAACGATGGCTCCCCCGGAGGTTCCGGCTACCTCCGCAAAATGCACCCCAGCGGCTGCTGCTGCTTCATAGGCTCCCGCCAAGGCCACAACTCGACATCCACCCCCTTGGAATACAGCGGCACAAGTTTTGAAGAAGTTGGTTCTGGCATTCATGTGATTTCGGACAGTTCCCGATTATAAATAAAGAGGGCCCTGCGTAGCGGGGCCCTCTCATGCGAGACATTGTACTAACGCTTAATACTGGTAGTTATCCGCCTTAAACGGCCCTTCCTGCGAGATTCCTGAGTACTCCGCTTACTCCTGGTGAGCTTCGTGAGCTTGGCCCCGACCTTGCCCATGTGCAGCGCCGCCACGTTTCCGTCGCTCTGCTTCGGCCCGAGGTGCGCCGCCTAGCCTTTTTTTATATCGGCACAGGCTTCAGATACTTCTGCCAGATAGCCCGCTAGTGACGAGAGCTTCCGCTTACGCGCAGTTAAATAAAACTCCAGCGCGTAATAGCTCTTTCTGCCCAAGTAATCCGAGCCCGGGATCCATTTGGAAAAAATCCGCTGAAGCAGCTCTGGAGCATTGCAGCGAGCCAATTTGTCGTCAAGTGATTCTGGCACCTTCCCTTGGTACAGGTCTTCGGTCAGTAAGAGTTTGGTCAGGTCCGATTCGACCCCTTCCAGTGAGATCAAAGGCTTATCCTCCAATTCGTATCGAGCTCTAAGTTCGAGGATTATTTCAAGAATCAGTCTGGCGTCAAGGAAGTAGTTTTCAAGGCATCGGCGCTTTAAGATCGCTAGCTTTACGCCAGCCTTGTTTAAATCCTCTTCGATGCTGTCGTTGCGCTCACTTTTCCGCTGGTCGGCATCAAGAACGAATTTCATCCATGTAGGTTTGGCCTTACTTGCTTTCAGCACGTTAAGGGCCATTCTAATGGCGTCCCGCCGAACGCTTTGTTTGGAGTCCAAGAAGCGCAGACCATTGAGTGATGCAATACCAATATTAAGAGGGAACAATGAGTCTTTCTGAGCCTCGCGCAGGATTGACTCCTCTGATGCGCCCTCTGCGATTAGTACGCCATCTGCAAAGAGCAGGTCAGCTTGGTCGAGTCCAATCTCACGTAAAACATCGATCTTCCCCTCTTCCTTGACGATCGCTACTTCAGGACCCGTGCCCGCCCCCCTGCGTATGAGAATGATGCTTGAGATCAGGGGAGACTGAATGGCGGTCATGTCATGCGTGACCGCAATTACGCTCTTTCGGATAGAAAGTTCGGTCAGCTCTCTAAGAAACGCTTTCGTTGCAAAGGGGTGCAGGTGGTGGGTGGATTCATCTAGGAGGACGACAGACCACTCAGGAGCGTACATCACTGCATATAGCGAGAGGGCGCACTGAACGATTCCAGTGCCGCAGGAGTCAAAAGAGACTGGATCGGGAATCCCCTTCAGCTTAACGAACAAATTCTTGAACCCTGATTTTTCAATCGACCGGGCGTAAACCCTTTCGATGAGCGGGAAGCAATTCCTTAGGCGTGCTTCCCACTCAATATAGCGCGGACGAT
>JBJMGL010000382.1:0-3665 GCA_045807985.1 Bryobacteraceae bacterium | reverse complement strand
TTTCCGGGCACCGGGCGCGTGGACCTTCAATCTCTCGCTGGCGAAAACTTTCTCACTGACAGAGCGCTTTAAGCTGGACCTCCGTGCTGAAGCCTTCAATATCTTTAATCATTCCAATCTTTACCTAGTATACGGAGAAAATGAGGTGTCCTCATTTGTCGGTACCGTTGCCAACCCGGCACTTCCAACCATTACGGCCACTCGGGGCGTAAATGCCAGCAGCACATTCATTGGCAGCTCAGTAAATAACGGCAGGCTCGAAAACCGCAATCTCCAACTGGTACTGCGGCTTTCGTTCTAAACAGTCGCGCCTTTATCCGGTTGCATTATTGAAAAGGAGCCTTCGGGCTCCCTTTTGTTGCCACAATAAGCTGTAATTTCTGTAAACAGAAGAGCAAAGCTGTCGTGTTTCCACAATCAATATGCCTTAAGTAATAGGGGCCGTAAGTTATTGATTTTAAGTCGTCTGGCTATGGTCTTTGACGTGCTCTCAGTGATTCTATGACTAAGAGCCCCTCTGCTTTGCATTGTTTAGCAGATAGGAAGCCGTTTAACGGCGCCTTACCCATAAAAAAGTTTTTCACACTATTCCTGATCTTTGTTTTTGTCTGCGTAGCTGCCCTGCCGCTAGCCGCTCAAACGATCACCACCGGCCAACTGACGGGTACTGTGACTGATCCCGCAGGCGCAATGGTTGCAAACAGCCAATTGACCCTGACCAGTGATGCGACTGGGGAGACGCAGACCGCGACTACCGGCAGCAGCGGCGAGTTTCGATTTCCTCTGCTTCGCCCTGGTGTTTACACATTGGCAGTCTCAGCTCCTGGTTTTGAGCAGATTACGCAGAAGGCGACTGTCAGCCTGGGTCAATCTGCCGCCCTCAATCTTCAACTCGGAGTACAGCGCCAATCAACTACTGTGAATGTAAGCGAGCAAGCGCCGTTGCTGCAAAGCGATAATGCCAATCTGGCGACGAGCTTTGACACGAATCAGCTTCAGAATCTGCCTGCGCCTGGGAACGATATGACGGCGTACGCCTTCAATACGCCGGGTGTCACGATCAGCACAGGCGGTGGGTATGGCAGCTTCTCTGCCTTTGGCCTTCCCGCCGTCTCGAATCTGTTCACCGTTAACGGTAACGACAACATGGATCCTTATCTGAACCTGAACAATTCGGGCGCAAGCAATCTAACGCTGGGTTCCAATGAGCTATCGGAAGCGGCTGTCGTCATTAACGGTTATACCGGCCAGTATGGCCGCCAAGCCGGCGCGAACGTGAATTATGTGACCAAGTCCGGCACCAACGACTGGCATGGCAATGCATCCTGGCTCTATAACGGACGCGTCATGAACGCCAATGACTGGTTCAATAATGCGACCGGTACTCCTCGGCCCTTTTCTGTTTCCAACGAGTGGGCCGCTTCCTTCGGAGGCCCGATCATTAAGAATAAGCTGTTTGGTTTTATTGATAATGAGGGTTTGCGGTATGTGCTTCCCGGCGGCGGCCCGGTCTACATCCCGACGACGCAATTCGCGGATTACGTGATCGGAAATCTGACGGCGAAAAATCCCGCCGCGCTGCCCTTTTACCAGAAAGCTTTCGGGCTTTATGCAAACTCCTCGGGTGCTAGCCGCGCCACGAACGTGACGGATCCCGGCCAGAGTCTTGGTTGCGGTGACTTCGCAGCAGCGGGATTTGGCGACACTCTGCCTTGCGCACGCACATTTCGTAGTACGGTCAACAGCCTTAACACTGAATGGCTCTTAGCGGCACGGGTTGATTACGTGGTCAGCAGCAAGGACCGTATCTACTTCCGCTACAACACCGATCATGGCGTTCAGGCAACGGGTACGGACCCCATTAATGCAGCGTTTAACGCCAACAGCGTGCAGCCTTCTTATGGCGGACAGTTCGGCTATACCAGGGTCATCAACGCAAGCATGGTGAACGACCTACACCTGTCCGCTTCCTATTACACTGCCATTTTTGGTCCGCCGGATCTCAATGCAGCTTTAAACACGTTTCCGACTACTTTTACTTTTACTGATGGGTTGTACACGAATTTAGGCGGCGACAACAACACTTATCCACAAGGCCGTAAGGTAAGACAGTGGCAATTGGTCGATGATTACTCTATCAATGCCGGTCGCCACACTATCAAGTTCGGCGTTAATGCACGAAAGAACTTTATCAGCACTTATGCCTACGGCGCTGGGACCAGCGGCCTGTTTACCTTCGCTTCGATGAATGATTTTGTTAATGGCGCCTTGTCAAAGGCCGGCGGCTCCAATTACGCACAGACCTTTAGCAGTATCGGCGCCCAGAGCTTGACGCTCTACAGCCTTGGCTTCTACGGGCAGGATGAATGGAAAGTTCGTCCTAATCTTACTTTGACTTTAGCAATGAGGTTGGACCGCAACAGCAACATTCAATGTGGCGTTGGTTGCTTTAATGAGTTAGTGACTCAGCCCTTCGGTCAATTGGCGCATTCTGCCACGACGCCTTACAATGCGACGATACAAACTGGTTTAAAGCAAGCTTTCCCCAGCGTGGAACCGATCGTGCCTGAGCCGCGCATCGGATTTGCGTGGAACGCCTCGAAATCTACAGTTGTTCGCGGCGGATTTGGAATATTTTCCGATCTTTATCAGGGCTTAATTGCCGATCGCCTCATTACCAATTCTCCTTCTGTTGCGTCGTTTACAGCTACTAGCGGCTTAGTGGCGCAAAATGATCCGAATAGCGCGTTTGCCCGGGTTGCCAATTCTTACAATGCATTTCGAAACGGTTTTGCCAGCGGGCAGACTTTGAAGCAGTTGCAGACCAGCGTGCCCGGCTTTACAGCGCCCAACTTCAACACGGTAGCAAACCGGCTCTATAACCCCAAATATTACGAATGGAACTTTGAGGTGCAGCAGGGATTTTTAGACAAATACTTGTTCTCCCTCAACTACGTCGGCAATCATGGCTATCAGGAAATTAACCAGACCTTGTTTGCAAATGCCTACTCCCCCAGCGGGTTTCAGGGATTGCCGACCGCTGCTCCTGATTCGCGATTTAGTCAAATCCGAGAGCTTAATAACAATGGCTTTTCCAACTACAACGGCATGGTGGCGTCTCTGAGATGGCGGCCTGTGTCCAACTTCACGGGATCTGTCTCTTATACCTGGGGTCACGCTCTCGATACGTGCTCAAACAGCTGCTTGGAGCCTTTCAATTTTTTGACAGCGGCAAGCTTCCGTTATCAGGTCAATCCTCTCGGTTTGCGAGTCGGCAACTACGGCAACGCTGACTATGATGTTCGTCATTCGTTAAATGCGAATTATGTTTATACCGTGCCAACCTCCTACTTCCATAACTGGGCATTGAAGCAGTTGGTGGGCGGATGGACGGTAGCGGGCACCCTTTTCTTCCACACCGGATACCCATTCAGTGTCGTGAATAGTGGTGTGCGCAGTGGACAAGTCAGCAATGTGACCGGAATTGCGACTCAGTTGTTCCCGGCTGATTACATTGGTGGCACATCACCAGCGGATTGCACAACGCCGAATGTGCCGTGTTACTCAACGTCACAGTTTGCCGCTGCTGGAAGTCAGCACGATTTTGGAAATCTCGGACGCAATTCGTTCCGTGGTCCTGGATATTTCAACACGGATCTTAACGT
>JBJMGL010000381.1:0-2656 GCA_045807985.1 Bryobacteraceae bacterium | reverse complement strand
TGGAACAAACTGCAAGCGGAGATTCGGGCGGGCCGGAAATAAACGACAAACGAAAAAGCGAACAGCAGGGAGCAACCGATGAAGACGAAAACACATCCAGCCGATGCAGCAGCGATCAAAGGAATCGCAAAACAGTTCGGGGTTTCCGTGAAGCTGGCGCGGGAAGCGTACCAAGCTTCCGAGCGCAACTACAGCAAGGCTTACGAGTACATCCTGGCGTTAGCAAAAGCAGGGAAACTCTAATGGGTCACACTATTTTTGAGAATCTTTCACTTTGTTATTGACATTGTGACTAGCATGCTGGTAACATCTAAATATGGAAGCAAACAAGCGCAAAAAAGAAACCAGCAAGAAGATGTATCTGACTGCCGCCGAAGCGGAAGCGCTGAACCTTCCCTCCGTGCAGGAGCAGATCGAACGGTGGAACAAACTGCAAGCGGAGATTCGGGCGGGCCGGAAATAAACGACAAACGAAAAAGCGAACAGCAGGGAGCAACCGATGAAGACGAAAACACATCCAGCCGATACAGCAGCCATCAAGGGAATCGCAAAACAGTTCGGGGTTTCCGTGAAGCTGGCGCGGGAAGCGTACCAAGCATCAGATCGCAGTTACAGCAAGGCTTACGAATATCTATTGGCCTTAGCGAAGGCAGGGCAACTTTAGATCAGCAAGGAGAAAACGAAGTCAATAACCCACGGCTAAAGCGGTGGGTTTCCTGCCTGAAAATTTATGACCACAAAAATTACGGTAGATGCACCAGGAGATTCCAGGATGACTCTGACTTATTACCCGCAAAGCGGCAATTTGGTGGGCACGAGAAAAGGGTGTTTGCTGCCCGAATATATCGGCCCCCGCTTTGAAACCATCCAGGACGCGGAGGCTTACATTCACGCCAGCCATCACAATGGCTTTTGGGAATCTGCCCGGATTGAGTCAGCCTGGATTGAGCGCGATTAGCCTCATGGAATACTCTCCCGAGTGGGATCTCTCGACGGTCCCACTCGACAAACTGAAAAGCGAGTGGGCACGCCGTAATGCACTGCTTCCGCGCGAGAGCCAATGTGGGCACAAACCCGAACAGCCGGACGTATGCCAGCTCTGTTATGACCGCAAGCGCCAGCGGGACTACCGGCGCATGAGACGCGAGAAGGGACTTGACAAATGAGGGGAGATTTTCATCGCATGACTGATCCGGAAACGGGTGATGTCTGCGAAGTCAGAGAAGTGGAGCCGGGGCTCTACCGAATCACACTAAATGATGCGCCGTGCGAAGTGTCCACTTTAGGAATGCAGCAGATTGCTTACTGTCTCCTCGCTAAAATTGAGAACATATCGAATCGCCTGAATAACTGATACCCTTGAGTCATTTGAGCAATGAACGAATCAGACGAGACCAAAAACGAGCTTAGAAAGCTAAGGGAAAAGGCTATGCAGCTCAACTTCAAAATGGAAATGAACGAATCAGCCGAGACCAGAAACGAGCTTAACGAGCTGAGGGAAAAGGCGATACAGCTCAGCATCAAAATGAAGCGACAGGCGTTCAGTAACCTGGCCCGCGATCTCGCCCGATTCGGGCTTTCGGTGCCGCCCACGATGCGGGAATTCGCCGAGAAGGACATCGAAGAGACCCCCGCTAGTTCTCGTGCTTTCTTTCGTGATTTGGATGCTGCTGCTGCCAAAGCTGATCCCGGAGAGGACCATGAGCGATCTGTCAGCGGGATTAAGGGAAGAATAAAGCCGAAATAACTGATACCCTTGAGTCATTTATCATGATGACTCACTCCCTCCTCGCTCTCTCTTTTCTGCTCGCCGGTTTGCCTCTGGTGAGCGCTGCGGAACTCACCGTTACCACGCGCTGCCTGCTCAATGGCTCGCCGGATCTTGTGCAGCCGGACTCCTGCCTCATTACCGAGCCGACCAACCACCAACCCGCTGCGGCTGCGCTTGGTTCGGTGCGCGTGGCGATTGCTTCGAATCCCGCTGACTTCACCACCATCCGGGCCGCGATGACCGCCCGTGCTGCCTATGTCTTTATTAATCCCGTGCCGCCGCTGAACGGCAATTCCGCTGCCTATGTAAACGTCGATTTCAGCGAAACGTTCCTTACGTCCGGACCCTCCCGCGCAGGCTTCATCGAAGTCATGCCCACCGGCAACGCCAGTGCCCCGGACGCCCGCCTTTCCGCCCGCTTCACCGTGCCCGATGCGACCAACGGCCAATCGATTTCTGTCGGCTGTACCGCGCAGAGCTCCCAAGGCACTTGCACCAGCTCTACCTACTTCTCACACTTCCATCTCTTCCCGGTCCTGCTCGGTTCTCCGCTCCCCATCACCTTTCGCGGCGTCGCCGCAGCCGGTAGCAGCATTCAGGGCGGCGGCACGGCCCTCTTTACCTACGAATACGCATTCCGCTTCTTTGAGTCGGATGGCGTTACGCCTGTCGCTGTCACCGAATCCGCCGAACCGTCTACGCTCGGATTCGTTTCGTCTCCGTTCGTATTTCTTGCCTATTCCTACTACAAACGAAAGAATCGTGTATGCCGGATACCCCCAACAAAGTAGGCCGTCCCACCGACTATAAGCCCGAATATTGCGAAAAAATTATTCAACTGGCAGCGCTCGGATGTACAACAAAACAAATCGCTATTCTGTTTGA
>JBJMGL010000380.1:0-6408 GCA_045807985.1 Bryobacteraceae bacterium | reverse complement strand
TTTCACGGCTTCCTGATTGCCTTGCAAACACTCCCGATGGACTGTTTGCGAGACAAATAGATCAAAATGTTGCCGTTCATCAGCCCACCAACGTTGACTTATAATTTGATGTCGAAGAGTTATCAGGTCTAAGCTTAGTCTTCCAGCGAGATAGCTGATGAAGGAGGTTTCTAGGTAAACTTTCGGCTTCATCGGATGTATGTTCACTATATACAGCCAAGTTGAAACAACTGGAGATTACTTTGCGGTTTGCCCATAAAATCTGGCGAGCATGGAACCCAACAAGAGGAAAGCCATCCAGCCAAGAGCAACGATGTAGCGCGGGTTGGGAATTTCGACGGGAATGACAGCGGCGGCTAAAAGGATGAGAGCCGTGACGGCGCAAATAATTTCCGGTGCTGTGACCTGTGACCATTTCAGGACTATAAAAACTAAATAAATGAGCGGAAGCGTTACGAGCACTCCGCACCATAAAACTGAGTGTTCTTCCCAGCGTTTCGTTAAGGAGCTAAAATTCCGTTTTGTTAGATCTACGCCGAAGGAGCGCCTTAGCATCTCAATGTCGCCTGGGGTTGGGTCAACGTATTGGCCTTGATCAAGCTTCAGATTCCATTTCACTATTTCGTGATTGAAAAACTCGCCGAACGTGAACACAGCCAGCTTTAAGACGCCAAACGGGTCGCGCTTCATGGCATGCAGAGCGGTTTTGCGGGCCAAACGATTTGCTTCCGCTTCATTGCCGCCTGCTGTTTCAATCGCCTGACACAAGCCGCCTTCCATCCAGCGGTGCGAACGCCGCATTTCAGGATCGGCGAGCGGAAACTTTAAGCTTCCAAATACGGTGTTCCGCTTTTCCGCAAGGGGAAAATCAATGGGCTTGATGATGGGCGCCATGTCCGCTGCCAAAAAGATTCCATCTTGCGATGAGTACTCGGCTGGTCCATGCACTAGTGAGCCGTACAGATGCCGGTACCCCAACAGCAGAAGTTGACTGAGCCCAAGGGAGAGAGCCAATGACAGAATGACTGGGATTAGTTTGTTGCTCGTGCGAAAAAAACTTGGGGGCCTTGACAATGATGGCAGAAGAACGGACAGGACTAGGAGTAAAGGCAGGTAGCTGTAACGCAGGCTGAACAGAAAAACACCCACCATCTGAATCAGCGCCAATACCGGAAGGCTGCCGGTTTTGAGGTAAGAAAAACTCAAAAACATGAAAAGTGCAAGCACAAAGACCGACATTGTCTCGGTCATTACAAACCGCTCGAACATTAACTGCAATGGCTCCAAAGCGCAGCCGATGCTGCAAAGAGCAGCAAGGACGAATTTTGCTTCAAAATAGCGTAGGAGGCATACACCGACGAGCCAACTGGCGATTCCCGATAAAATGACTTGCAGCACTACTAGCGGCAGCAATGAGTGTGGACGGACAACAATGCGGCGAAGAATAAATCCGTAAACGAAGCTCCGGTCGTGCGGAATCCACTTATTGAGCGCGGTGCCTAAGTAAGCGGAAGAGTCGCCAAATTGAAAGGATGGCTCCGAGTCGGAGGCGAACATGATTGCCTTTATTGCCAGCACGGCAATGAGCAAGAAAAGAAGCTTTCGATTCATGCATCAGGCGCGGCGAAAGCGGGAGGCAAGGCCACTCCATTTACGCACGATTAGTTCAGCAATGGTGAGCAGAATGGCTCCGCCGAGCAGCGCAGGCCAGAGTTGCAGGTGGGTATAGATAGTTCGGCCGTCGGA
The DNA here is from genome assembly GCA_045807985.1 of Bryobacteraceae bacterium. Lineage (GTDB taxonomy): Bacteria > Acidobacteriota > Terriglobia > Bryobacterales > Bryobacteraceae > Bog-105. The sequence goes on along the minus strand of JBJMGL010000380.1, from coordinate 4,662 downwards.
ATCGAATATAGATGACGGTGCCGGATTAAAGCGACCTCCCGTGAAACTGGAAATTTGCGCCAGCAACCGGGTGTCGGAGCCGCGATCTTGCAGTTCTTGCTCCTGGCGATGGAGGCCGATTTCCGGGAAAGCGCTGGTTTCCACAACCGGGCGGATACGGAAAAGGCCATGGAGATTTCCAGTGTGCAGCGTTCCTCTGTAAACACGAGAAGCAGCTTTGGTTACAGCCATGGGCTTTTCGAAGCCGTTTGGACCAAGCACGAAGATCTGGGGGATGCTGGAGGGCTCGGGCGTATCGGCGCTGAGACGGTAGGTGACTTCGATACTGTTGTTCGCGGTGTCAAAGCGAGCAGTGCCTTCGCTGCGATTGGAATGGGAGAGCAGGTCGCGAGTTACATTGATCCAAAACTTGTCAAAACCCGGCCATCCGATCCAGGATTCAGCCCAACGGCTCTTAGCATCGGACGTGAAAACAGCAGCGCGGCCGAGACCATATTGCCATTGAACGTAGAGCGGGTCTTTCTTTTGCTCATCGATATGGAGGACGGTGTCGGCGGCGGGTTTGGCCGTGAAACGCGCGTAGCCTTTGAGCGGAGGCGCGGCGTTCATTCCAATGCCTTCGAGGATCTCGGCTTCGTGCGCAACGAGCGGCGCGAGCGGTTTTTCGACAGCAGTGGAGCCGCTGTAGTCCTGCACGTCTTTCAGAAGAATTTGCTCTAACCCCGCTGGCTCATTCAGGAAATAGCTGCGGCCGCCCGAGTTGGCGGCAATCTTTTCCAGATAAGTACGGTTGACATCCTGGCCAAGCCCGACGGTGGAGATGGTGACCTGATGCGCAAGGGCTTCTTTCGCAAGGTCGAGGCTATCGCCTTCTTCGGAGATTCCGTCCGTGAGAAGAACGATGTGTTTCACGGTGGCCTTTGAGGGAAGCACGCGGCGATAGGCTTCAGCCAGCGCGGGAGCAATCTGTGTTCCACCGTCCGGAGTAATGCCGGAGATGAGACGCTTAATCAACGATTTGTCTTCCGCGCGCCGCACTGGCACGGCCCATTGGAAAGAGTTATCGAAAATAAGAACACCGATGTAGTCGATAGGGCGCAGGTGATCGACAACGCCGATAGCGGACAAGCGGGCGAGGTCGATTTTACGGCCTTCCATAGAGGAAGATTTGTCGATGATGAGACCGACGCAGGTGCCTTCCGGAGATTTGGGAGGGGCGAGCTTAGCGGGCAGCACGCGGTCCAGCGCGTCCATTTGCTTATCTTCTTTATAGACCTGACGTTCGCCGCCAACGAGAAGAAGACCGCCGCCATCTTTCACGTATTGCTCCAGCCGGTTTTTTTGGGCGGGCGTAAATGCGGTGAGGTCGAGGTTGTTCAAAATAATGAGCTGGAAATTACTCAAATTTTTTTGGAGCTGCGAGACGTCGCGAGAGAGATCGAATTGAGCTTCGTGTAACGCGCTCAAAAGGTTGGTATCTGAGCTGGGGGGGTCCTGCGAGAGATAGAGCACTTTCGCGCGCTTCAGTTGAAGCGCCGCTTCGAATGGAATGTCGCCGAGTTGCGCCGCGCTGATCCGGCCAGAGATAGAAGTTGCGCCGGTGGAATTCACACGCGCATGGACCCGCAGGAAGTTGATTCCGGGTTGCAGGTCGATCGGGTCCGTTCCCAGCTTCTTTCCTTCCGCTGAGATTTCCACCTGCACATGCGCTCCCTCCGGCGAGAGGACCGTCAGGTCAACGGGAACTTGCTCACCTGCGTAGGCCTCACGAGGAATGGAGATGGACTGCAGATGAAGTCCAGAAGCGGGACGGCCCGATAAAGGAATGATGTCAACCGGCACATGGAGGCGTTGCAGTTCAGCAATGGCACGGGCGCTGCTGCCTTCATTTTCATTGCCGTCGCTGATGAGCACCAGACGAGGAATATAGCCGGCGGGCATAGCAGACATGCTGCCCGTAAGTGCCGCTTCCAGATTGGTTCCTCCGCTGTACTCGTTCGCGGCAGACTTGAGATGAAAGCCGTTTGAAACTTCCTCATCGGACAAACGGCGTGGCGCGCTGGCGAATGGGACAACCTTCATCCAGTTGCCGCCTTTGGAGCCGGCAATCCGGGCGGCAAGATGATTCTCTTGCGCGAGATCGTTTTGGCCGATGCTGCGGGAAGTGTCAACCAGCACAACCGCGGCAGTCTTGGTTTGAGGCAGAGTGATGATGGGCTCGGCTAAAGCAAGAATAATGGCAGCTAAGCCGGCGGCCTTCAATAGCAGCCCAACTGAGCGTGTTCTTCCGCGCCAGGACCAAATCACCCAAACAGCAGGAAGCACGAGGAGAGCGGTTAGAAGCGGGTGGGTAAACGTCACCTTGAGACAAGCTCCCTTTCCCGCTTGGGTATTGCGTTGCTTTGGAAGGTGGAAGTTACCTTGGGACGTCGTACGACTCGCGGGCGGTTGCGGCCAAAAATCCACCATTCGGCGAAGATGCCGAGACCTCCTAAACAAGCCAACCATTTCCAGAGGTCAATGGATGCGGGCAGCGCGGAGGCGGGAGGCGGCAAATCAGCAGGAACGTTTGCAGGCGGGGTCCACTTGCCTTCCGCCACATCCGGCAAGGTGAAAGAGAGAGTCCTTTCATGATGGTCGCCAGAGAAGACATGCACGATTGTGGGCTGGCTGATGAAGAGTTGCAGCGTTTGCTCCCGGGCTGTGAACGGCACGGCAAAGCCGCGATCATCAGTGACGCGCAGTTGATCCGGGCGCTCATCCGCCGCGAGAGGCAAGGCTATTGCGCCTACCCGGCTGGCTGTGAAATCGGAGTTGCGGAAGGCTTCCGGCGCGAGCCAGTGCAGAAGATTGGCAAACAGCAGCGGAGTGGTGACCGTATATCGGAGACCGCCCGCTAGCGGATCAAATCCGACAATAGCTGACTTGGGACGAGACCGAGACTCAGGGATGGCAATAACCACAGGACCTTCTGTAACGCTCGCGACAGGGACAGCGCCGTCGAAGTCTCCGAAAACCTCCGCCTCCCCAATACGCTCCTGCCTCCCGTGCAGACTTGTTTCAAGGAGCGTGTCCGCATGCCAGGTTTTAATGGCGGCGTCCTTTACAACGGTTTTGACCCGCACCGGAGGACTATCCCCCGGTGGATGAATCCAAAGGCTGGGAATCGCTGGAGTCTGACGCGGCGCGATGCCGTCAAGAACCATTAAATCCGCGGTGGGTTTTGCCGCATATTGAGACGGGTCGAAATAATGAACGCTCAGGTGATGATTGGCTTCCAAGAGAGGCCGTAAGGTGTCCCGGCGTTCCGTATAGGCCGCGATTGTCAAAGTGTTGTTTCCTGGAAGTTGTAATTCAGCGCGGTTATCGCTCAGGAGACTGTCGTTGCTGTCGATCTCCGCGATTAATCGTCCTGCGGTGTCCGTGACAAAGTTGTACTTCGCCTCTAGTTCTTCGCCGGGACGAAGCGCGTACACTCTTGGTGAAAAGCGTGTTCCCGCGAATCGAGTTTTTAGTGTCAGGCGGCGCGGGGAAGGTCCTTCGTTCTTGAGAATAATAACTGCTTCCCAGGAGTTTGTTTCCTGATCGCCGCGCTTCACGCTGATGTTGCGAATACCGGCGTTCTCTCCATCAGCCGGAACAGCAATGACGCGCAGATTGGCGGGAATTGCTTCCACTGGGTTGTCCCCTCCAATGCGCTTGGGGCCGATATAAACAATTTCTCCTGGGGCGTTGCCGGACCAATTTTGCGCGCCTTGCGCAAATGAGAATGCCTGCCGGAGATCTAGTGCGGAAACGTCCCATGTGGATTCACGGAGAGCGCTTAAGATCTGTTCGCGGCTGGAGGTGAATGGCGTTCCTGGCGAAGCAAGCGAGTCAACACGCACCAGCATGACGCGGTCGCGAGGGGGAAGTGTGGCGAGATAACGAGCGGCCATCCGGCGTTCACGATCGAGAACTGATCCGTCTGATGTATTTGCGCCGGACCAGACGGAAGTATCAAGCAAAAGCACATGATCACGGCTGCGCCCGGCGCGGCTTCCCCATTGCAACTGCGCGATAGCCAGCAGCAGCAGGGTGAGGCTGACCAGCTGGAGGATCAGCGACCAGGGCTGGTGCATCCGCTTGCGGCGGGTTCGCTCATCGGCTACGGCGGCGGACGGCCAGAAGCGCAGGGTCGAGACAACCTTTTTGCGCTTGCTCCGGTCGAGCAGGTAAAGCGCCGTAACCAGCCCTCCGACCGTACTGAGGAGCGCGAAAAATTCACCGGCAGTAAGGTTCAGAAAAAACATTCTTCTTTAACGACTGCTCCCTACGGTTGTCATAGGACCGAACATCGCTTCCTCAATGGGGACCCGGGTTGACAGACCAGCGTAACGCCCGCCGTTGCGCAAGGCAAGTCTGCGGATTTCTCCCGCGTGCGCGTCGAAAGCGCGTTTGTACTCTTCGCGGGCATTGTCATCCAGGGCAATTTTCATCTGCGCGCCGGTTTCAGCATCGACCAGCTCGATTTCTCCACGGCCGCTTGGCTCACGATCTTCTTCGCCCCAGAGTTGAATGAGCAGGAGTTCGTGGCCGAAGTCAGCGAGATATTGAAGCGGATGAAGGCAGTCGGCATCGTCGAGGAAGTCGGAAATCATAATGACGAGTCCGCGCTGCGGG
>JBJMGL010000379.1:0-2599 GCA_045807985.1 Bryobacteraceae bacterium | reverse complement strand
GGACAGGCAGGCTCTGTGTTTCATCAGCATTTGGTTTGACAACGGCCGGAGAAGAGGGAGGACTGGGCTCTTGTGCGGGAAAAACTGTGCTGGTGCGTGTAGGCAAAAAAGGAGCAGCCATAACCGTAGCGGCTACACTCTTGGGCGCTTCTTCTCTGATAACCCGCTTCTTTCCATCAGGCTTCGCAGTTTCTTGCGCACTCGGCTGCTGTGCCCCGGCGTTGGCTTCCGCTCCATGGGCTTGAGCATAAATATGAGTAAACTCAGCGCCAAAAAAGAAGATCTGCGCCGAGTAATAAATCCACACGATCACCGCCACAAGCGATCCCGCCGCGCCGTAAGTCGATCCAACGCTCGCCTTTCCCAAATAAAGCCCCAAAAGCTGTTTTCCGATTGTAAAAAGAAGCGCCGTCCCTACCGCTCCTATACCAACGTCCCGCCACGAAACTTTTGCTGTCGGCACATACTTGAACATCAATCCGAACAGGACCGTGATTACCGCAAAAGAGACAACAAAATTGATTGCCTGCAGAATAAAAGGCGGCATCGGCACAAGTTCGCCGAAAGAGTGCCCAATATATGTTAAGCCCGTGCTTAACAGCAGCGAGACAAGCAGCAGGAAGCCAATCGACAGCACCATGCCAAACGAAAACAGCCGTTGTCTGATCATCCCCATTACTCCAGCCGCGTTCTGTGCCGTGCTCTCCCATATGACATTCAGCGCATCCTGCAATTCAGTAAAAACACCCGAGGCTCCAAACAGCAAAGTAGCGAATGCCACGACACTGGCAAAGATGCCGGAGGAAGGCTTCTGCGCATTCTTCAGCAAAGATTCAGCCGTCTCAGCCCCTCGGTCTCCAATTAACTGCCTAGCCTCGTTGATCAGCGCCCCCTGAGCGCTCTGCTGACCAAAAATCAGAGCAATTACAGCCGTAAGGAGAACTAAAAGTGGAGCAAACGACAGAACGCTATAAAAAGCAACCGAAGCGCCAAGCCGGGGAGCCTGATGTTCGCTCCACTTGCTATACGTTTGTTTCGCGAGTGAGATCGCCTGTTTGACCGACATCCGTCTCGTCAGAGACCTCCCGTCCTCACAACAGCATACCTGGTACCTCTACGTAGTGCCTGACCGCCTGAAGCATTTTTTCAGCATAGGCGTCCTTGAATTGTCAGCAAAAGTAACAGTAGTGCCTCAGCACTGCGGAACAAAGGAAATATGTATCACCACGTAAAAGAGTTGATGTACACGGTTCGCGTCGATATCCCGGACCCAGCCTTCGGCAACATGCTTTTAGAGCAGTTCGGCGGCGAAAACGGGGAACTGGCCGCTGCCATGCAGTATTCCGTGCAAGGGATCAACTGTGACGATCCAGACCGCAAAGACTTGCTCATGGACATTGGCACGGAAGAGTTGAGCCACCTGGAAGTTGTCGGTGTTTTGACGCGCATGCACCTGAAACCGATGAGACACAGCCGGAACGCTGCGGAAGCAGACCCGCTCATCGCGATTGCGGGTGGAGGAGGCGTGTCGCTCCGCAACTCCATGGGTTCTGCCTGGACAGCCAATTACCTGAAAGTCACCGGCGAATTGGACGTCGATCTTCGCAACAACATCGCGGCGGAAGCCCGGGCCAAAATTACTTACGAGCGGTTAATGGATTTCACTAGCGATCAGGGCACCCTGGATGCGCTTCAGTTCCTGATGACCCGCGAAATCACGCATATGAAGGCATTCACTCTGGCCTTGGAAAGCATGGGCAAGCCCTTCTTCTCCATCGGGAAGATCCCGCCCACGCCAGGCATCGTAAATCAATACTTCAATGACTCCACTGGTATTGGAGACCGCGGCGAACCGGACGCCCGCGGACCCTGGAACCAGGGCAATGGCTGGGAATACGTCGAAGCGCCTGCTTTCCAGAAGTTCAAATCATCTGAAACGGGTGCTCGTGAGAATTCACAAGCCGTGCCAAGCGAGGGCGCTCAGGTGTCTGCGGAAAACGGCCACACAAAAAAGGTGGCTTCAAAGGTCACGATTAAAAGGTAATTTGTTGAATTAACGGAAGAAGGTACATCATGGGACAGCTAAAAGAATTACTCATCGAAGAGCTCCAGGATCTCTTGTTTGCGGAAATGCAGTTGACGAAAGCCTTGCCTGAAATGGCAGCGGCGGCGCACAATCCGAAATTGAAAGAGGCTTTCACAAAACACCTCGGACAAACGGAGCAACAAGTACAACGGTTAAACAAGGCATTTGAGTTGCTTGGGGCCCAGGCGAGCCCGAAGCAGTGCAAAGCCATGTTGGGCCTGATTGAGGAAGGAAAGGAAAGAATAAAAGAAAGCAAGGGAAAAGAGGAACTTGCTGCCGATCTGGCGCTGATAGGCGCCGCCCAGAAGGTCGAGCACTACGAGATCTCGGGTTACGGAACCGTGCGCGGAATAGCCCGCCTGATCAATGAAAAGGAAGTTGCCAAGCTGCTGGATCACACGCTCGGCGAAGAAGAGAGCGCCGACTTTCTCCTCACGACCATAGCGGAACCCATTCTCCAGCACGCATGTATGGAGGACTTGGGCGCATCGAAAGAAGACCTGAAACTGGTTG
>JBJMGL010000378.1:0-3709 GCA_045807985.1 Bryobacteraceae bacterium | reverse complement strand
GTAGTCACCTATCGTCACGCCAAAAGCGTAATGATTTCTGAAAAACCCTGCCTTCTGCGTAACGTCCGTAAAGGTACCGTCCCGATTGTTCTTATAAAGTCGCGTGGAGGCATCCGGCGGCGGGTCGCCAAAGCGGGAGCCGGAGAGCACCAGAATGTCGAGCCACCCATCGTTATCGTAATCAAAAAAGGCGACCCCGCAGCCCATCGCCTCGATCACGTAATCAGCGCGATCCGGATGACCGCAGATTGCTGGTTTACGGAGTCCGGCGGCGAAAGCGACATCGGTGAAGCGGGCATGAAACGGTAGCCCGGAAGGTTTGCCGCGGGGCATGGCCGCCACATGTCGTGATGCCATGCCCTGATTGGTTCGAGTTTCCGTTTGCCCGCGCAGCAGACGAGGCGCTGTTAACGCGAGCGTACTGAGCAAATCACGCCGGGTCAGGATAAATGTTCCTCCAGCATCATGCTACCGGGTTAGAAGATAAGCCTCACCCCAAGCTCAACCTGCCGTCCCGCTTGGTTTCCATAGGTGGCAGTCTGCGAGCCAAACTGACCCGTGGGAGCGCCCTGAAACAGCGCCTGTCCAAAATAAGGGCTGGTCTGAGATACCTCCGGGGGACCGAGATTCAGCTTGTTGGTGGCGTTATAGGCCGTCATCTTCAGTTGTGCCTGCCATTTTTCCGTGATGCGGATGTTCTTCAAGAGGCTCGCATCCAGATTAAACAAGCTCGGGCCGGTAATACAGGAATACTGCAGCGGATTCGAGCGCAAGGTGTATGTTTGACCGCTCGGTAACGGCTGAAACGCCTTGGGGTTGAAATAGTATCCTGACGGCACGTTCTGGCAAGGGTTGCTCACCACAGTCAGGTTGTCAAAGCGTGGATAGGAGCCTGTGTTAAACGTCAGAACTCCTGTAATCTGCCAGCCGCCGAGAACGGCATCCGCGATTCTCGGCATAGACGACAAGAAGCGCTTCCCCTGGCCAATCGGAAGTTCGTAGCTGCCAGCGCTCGTAATACGATGATGCGGCTGATCGCTGGCTTGCCAGGACAGACGGTCAAGATAGGTCTCCAGATCATTGAAGTACTGTTGATACTTCTCACGTATGTAGATGTATCCCAGGAGGAAGTTATAACCCTGGCTGAACCGCTTTTGAATTCTGACCTCAAGGTCCTGGTAGCGCTCTCCCGCACCCAGCGTGTTCAGTTGGTAAAGGCCGCCATAGAGCGGATATGGTCTTAGTAACGTCCCAAGCGAAACTGTCGGCTGGTTATAAAGCGGGCCGGGAATCAGGGTCGGGTTTAGGTAATGGTAAAACGGATTTGACACTGTGTCGTTGAGCGTGCCCTGGTACTGCGCCCGAATACGGGGATCGATGGTATTCAAAGATTTGGTAAAGTGCTGATCTCCGAAATTCCGGAAGTAAGTGACTGTTGCCACGAATTGCCCTGGGAACTGGTGCTCGACTGTGAAGTTCAGGCGATGGTTGTAAGCCTTTTGGAAGAACTCGGGATACCAGATCAGGTCTGTTCCTCCGCGGCCTAGATTCGTGCCGACGCTTTTACCCAATGGAGGAATCAGAGGATTGGTGGCCGGATACGGATTCGAAAACGTTGCTTGCGGCACGCCATTCAGCAGAGGCGCGGTGTTCTGAAGGGAAGTCAAACCAAGATAGGGTGGTTCCAAGAAGTTCAGCGCCTCATACCCTGTCACTCCGGGCGGAGTGCTGGCAAAATTAAATTCCGTAGGAACTGTGTACATGGCATACCCGAACCGGATCGCCGTCGTATCAGTGAGCCGGTAAGCAAAGCCGACACGGGGCTGCAAGTTCAATTTTTGTGTCTGCCACATCCCTGGATTGGATGAGCTGGTGAAGTTCCACAGTCCGTTGTAGCTGGAGTAGTTCGGTCCGACAATGGCTGCCACTTGCGCGGGCATTTGCGGAGGGTTTGCCGCGATAGCCGGGTCCACCGAAGCCAGGCTAAGGCCACGGGACAGATTGTGCGCTGGATCGTGCCAAGCGGTCTCATACTCATCACGCAATCCCAGGATGACTGTCAATTTGCGGGTCACTTTCCAGTCATCGCCGATGTACATGCCGAAAAAGTTTGTTAACGGGTTCGGCGCTGGACCGCCAATCATTTGAGAGGAAGGGTCGACTGCCCCTAACAGAAACGACGCGAAGGCGTCCCCGGATTTCGTCAAGTCTGGACTGTTAAAGGTATTGGCGGTCAGGCCTTGCGTGAAATCGAAGTGAGAAGTTCCGCTAACGAGTGTGGGACCACCCGCCCGCCGGTATTCGAAACCTGCGGTCAGGTAATGAGAGCCCCTTTGCTGAGAAGCTTTCACACTGAAGGATTCGGCTGACGGTCTCTGATTCCAAACATATCCGGTACCACCAAAGCCCGATCCGCCGATGTTAATGGCCGGATAGTAAATGGGTACGCCGGTGGACACATTTTGGTAATTCTTGTAGAAGGTGTTTCCGTTGGGCCAGATGTTGTCCCATCCGCTTGGCAGAGGGTTGGAAACGAAAGCGTCAATGAGGTTGTACCAGTCACCATGAAAATTGACTACCGTACTGGGACTGGCTGACCAGACGGCGTCACCAATCACCTGATTGGCTCCACGTTCACTGCCCGATGGAACGTACAGCGCCGAATTATTGGGCGTAGGATTGCTGGTGACATCGGTCGTGTAATAGCGGCCATATAATCCGGAAACGCGCCACTTATCGCTGATCACATAATCGACTCGATCGGACCAATTGTAATAGTCATAGCTATCGAGAAACCCCCTTTTATAATTGTTAGGGTGGTTGTACCCGGTGTTTCCCTGATTCGGGTCCCACAGATAGGAAGCCAGCTTCGCCGAGAGAGGGTCGATGCGGTTGGTAGGAATGCGATTGCCGGGAAAAGCAGTTCGCGTGACGGCCCCTGTTACGGGATTCACCGTTGTGCTGAATGGGTCATAAATGGGGCGCAGTGTGCCATCGGCTGCTAGCGTTTGGGAGAAATCGCCGCTTCGTTCCAGTGGCGTCGGGATCGTTTGCTGGTAACTCCCAGGTGAAGCAATCTTCCAGTACTCCACCGAAGAAAAATTGAAAATCTTGTTTTTCCACAGCGGATTCCCTAACGTTCCGCCGAACATATTCTGACGCTGCGCGTTTTGGGTGAATGTGGTTCGGTCCGCTTCGGCGCTGAGCCACGGATAACGGCCCAGATAGAAAAGCGTTCCGTGCCAGTCATTCGTGCCACCTTTGGTGGTCACGCTAATAATTCCGCCCGCGCTGTGACCCGAATCAGCCTCCACACTGTTTTGCGCGACAATCGTTTCCTGCACCGCGTCCTGATTGGGTGGGTATGCGTTCTTATGGCCGATGCCAATCGGAGAGCCGTCAACCAACAGATCATTTTTTAAGTTGGTGTTGCCGCCCAAATCAACGCTGTTTGCCGCCCAGGAATGGAACGGTTGCATCTCACCACGGGTGTTGATCGCCGCAGGTTCCAGCAGAGTAAGCTTGAATGGGTTGCGGTCCAGACGGGGGGTATCGTTGGCCATCTTTGTGTCAATGGTCAGTTCCTGGTTACTGGAATTAAACTCGACGGCGGGCGGGGTTGCTTCCACTGTGACACTTTGCCGCAGTGCTCCCGGCTTCATGTTGACGTTCACTGTCACATCGCCGCCGGATTGAACCGAAATATTTT
>JBJMGL010000377.1:0-8993 GCA_045807985.1 Bryobacteraceae bacterium | reverse complement strand
GTTGGGACTTGCTTCGGCAACACGTTTGTAAACAGGAAGCGCACCGAATAAAGTCACGAGCACCAGAATGAGCGTGGCGAACGGGGAAAGAGCACCCGCTGCCAAGGCGGCGATCCCAGGTTGATAGCCTAAGGTGGAAAAATAATCGACACCTGTAAGACACATCACACGCCACCAGGGATGATGTTTTTCCGGTTCGCCCCTGACACCTTTCGGTAAACGTAATTCAGCTAACAACCAATCAGAAATAATCACGGGTCAGTATGTGCAGTTTATGGCTGAACTTCAGCGCATTTGTAAATACAAGGAGTTGAGAGTGGTGGAGGCTGGCAGCCCACGTGTGAAAGGATACCGAAAAGACAGCCTCCGCTAGGTTCACAATCTTGTTTTAAACAGAACTGCGCCTGCGAACGAAGTGTATGATCAGCGAAATTGCTGCGATGACGAGAATGAGGTGTATCAGACCGCCCGCAACATGGAATGCCGTCCAGCCGAGTAGCCACACAATCAAAAGAACGAAAAATATAACGAGAAACAGTGAATTGCGTAACATGTTTGTTTGAGACATCTACGATGCTCAATGTTACATGCCAACTGTGACAATTAACAGGATTCAGTAATTTACCACCATTGTGCGGGAAAGGGCTGCAAAGTAGCTTGCGGCCGGTTTTGACTTAACTCAACGTTTTTGGGACGGCAGAGCCAACATAGCCAGTCATTCAACTGGAAGACCTTTTCAGGATGGATTTTGGCCGGGGCACGGTCATTGGTGAATCCGGTTAGTATCAGTAAGCCAGTCGGTTTGGTGATGCGGTAAAGTTCGTCGGCAAGTAGATCAATTACGGCGGCACCAATGTTAACTATGACCACGTCGGCAACAGAAGGAGCGAGCGCGTCGACGCTGCCCGCGAAAAAGTGTGAGTCAGGCGAGTGTTTTCGAGCGGAGTCGAGGGCACCCATATGGATATCGCAGGCAAAAGTTTGACCTGCCCCGAGCTTTTGCGCTACTGCTGCCAAGATCCCAGAGCCACATCCGACATCTAAGACAATTGCGTTGGGCGGCAGGTGTTCTTCAAGCACAGTGATTGCCAATTGCGTACTCTCGTGTCTTCCGCTTCCGAAAGCGTCGTTTGCGTCTATTGTGAGGCGATATCGATTAGGAGGTGTTGAATGGTTCATCCAAGAAGACACGATAAAGAATTGTCGGCCAGCGTAGATAGGGTCATCGTTTTGGCAACCATCAGACGTCTCTGCCGGTACCAAATCTGTTTCCTGTCTCAACTCAAGCACCGGGCAACTTAACTGATTCACGATCTGCGACAGCGTGAAGCCACCTTTGAAGAACGCTCGTATGGTATGCGAGTCTTCAATGATTCCAACTGTGCCGTACTCCCAAAGCTCCGCGATGAGAGCGTCCCGAGTGTTTATCTCAGATTGAATTAGAATCGATTGCAAGTTTTAGTTTATCGGCTTTGGCCAACATAGCGTTTGCATGTCCCGGATCTGGTGATCACAGAAAGGAGGAAATTTCTATCTCATTCCGAATCAATGAGGTAAGCAAAATTTCGGGATGCTAGCCATGAGGGTGGCATTAGCCTTATGAGCGGATGAGGGTTGATTCAGAGCAGCGTTGCATGATTGACATAGACCGAGAACACCCAGACTTTAAAAGGCAGCAACATACACTTCAGACGTACCGCGATTTGTATGCAGGCGGCTTACAGTTTAAGCAGCGAGCAGGCGAGTATTTGCTGCGGCGGCAGAAAGAACCTCTTGATGTTTATGGTGAGCGCCTGCAACGTGTGTTCTACCAAAACTATGTGGGGTCGATTATTGATTGGTATGCATCGACGCTGTTCCGACGCGAGCCCTCGCTTCACTTTCAGGGTTCTTTCAATGCTGGTCATAAATTCTTTCCCGCTTTTATAGAGGATTGTGACCGCAAGGGTACAAGACTTGCCACTTTTTTCAGGCAGTGCTTGATAGATACGCTCATTACAGGCCGAACTCATATCCTTACTGATTTTCCGCGTCTTGCAACGGTTCCTATTAATAGAGCCGAAGAGGATGCCGTGGGTTTGTCACGAGCCTATCTGGTTCAGTATCAGGCCGAAAACTTGATTAATTGGAGCGTTGACGAGCATGGCGAATACGAGTGGGTCGTTCTTCGATTAAAGATACGACGCCAGCTAAGCGTGAACTCGCCGGAAACGGTTGAGGAGACTTATTGGCGCTATTACGACCGGTCAGGGTTTCAAATTTATCGTCGGTCAGAGGGTCAAGGCAGTAAGCCCATCATCTCTTTGGTCGATAGCGGCCCTCATGCTTACAGCCACGAAAATCGGGTTCCGCTCGTAACGATGCAAGTTACTGATGGACTTTGGCTGGTTAATAAAGCGGCAAATCTTCAATTAGAGCATTTTAATAAGTCAAATGCACTGGCTTGGGCCATCACCATGGGACTGTTTGCGATGCCGGTGATTTACTCCGACCGCGAATGGAACCAGATTGTCGGCGAAAGCTATTACATTCAGCTGGGGCCAACAGATAAGTTTGGCTGGACTGAGCCAGATGGCAAGGTTTACCAAATTGCCGCAATGAATCTTGAGTCTTTGAAGGAAGAGATATATCGAGTTTGTTACCTTTCACAGGCGTCGGGGGAAATGGTAAGCGGTCATGCGCAATCGGCTTTGAGTAAGCAAATGGATTTTGCCATTACTCAAGAAGTTTTGCGCGCTTATGGCTCCACCATCAAAGACTGCATTCGGAAGGTACTGACTGGGATTTGTAAAGCTCGCCAAGACGATGTCACTGTTTCCGTGACAGGGCTTGACGAAGTGGATATTGGAGATTTTGCCACTGAGTTACAGGACGCCAAGGATCTCCTCCAGTTAGGAATTGAGTCTCCGACTCTGAAGCGCCAAATTTACCAGCGGCTAGCAACCAAGTATCTGAACGACGCCAATCAAGAAATAAAGGATCAAATTACACAAGAAATCAATGTGCAGTTTGCTTAAGAGGAGGAAAAGCTGAGTGTCACATCAAGAGCCGATTGAGAACCAGACACCTAACAGTGTTGATGTGAAGGAAATCGTAAAGCAAGCCATCAATGAATTTGTACGCAGCGAACAGCAGAAAGCTGAACCTGCCTACAAGGCGGAGCTACAGGATGAACGCAAGCGGCGGGAGTCTTTGGAATTACGATTAAATCAATTAATTGAAGAGAATCGAAAAGCACGCGCACTGGCGGAAGAAGCCGACCGGGGTTCGCAGATTCGATCTGAACTGCAACGACTCGGAGTAGCAAAGGTTGACCTTGCGTTCCGTGCCGTGAAGGACGACGTGATTCGGGGGGAAGATGGCCGTTTAATAGGCCGGGGCATGGAGAATAAGTCATTGCAGGACTACCTTGCCGGTTTTGTGCAAGAGAATCCTGAACTGCTACCAGCCCGGATTGCTGGGGGGAGTGGGGCACAAGTAGCCGCGAAGAATGCCGCACCAACACCAGCACCGATTGACCTCAATGCAATCAGACCTGGGATGAGCAGAGAGGAACTTGACCAAGTAAGGAAAGAAATTTCACGGTTGGCTTCGCAATCTGTGTATGGCTCGTAGTAAATAGCTGCCCTACCTGCTACAACGTTTGTCAATTACCAATTAACTACTTACAGCTCGCGAATCATTAGGGAGCGTAAGGGGAGAAAGCAGCAAGCTACAAGGCTTGCCGCGCCACTAATTTAGGAGAACTATGTCAGTTATTACTTCCGCCAACCTGGCGAATGCGATTGTAAAGCTCGTTGCTGCCGATGCTTTACCAGCTCTGATGGGAAATCTTATCATGGGCAACTTAGTAAACCGTGATTACGAACCTGTGCTGGCGCATGCAGGCGACACTGTTAACGTGCCGATTCCGCCAGTTCTGGTTGCCAACAACATTGCTGAAGGCGGCACGGTCACGCCTCAGAATCCGAGCCTGGGAAATGCTCAAATTGTTCTGAATACACACGCTGAGGCAACCTTCCAGATTCCGGATGTTACCAAGGCGCTGGCCTTTCCCGAATTGCTAAAGACTTACATGCAGCCAGCAGTGATTGCCATTGCTGAGAGAGTGGAGCGGGACCTGCTCAACCTTTACGGGCAGTTTTCCGCGAATGCGCCTGTCGGCTCGGCTGGTTCGCCCATTACGGAGAACACGATCGATATCGCCGAAACCGCGTTGTTTGCAGCGAAAGTTCCTGCTACCGCCCCGAAGTACCTGGTGGTCGACTCCAACGCTTATTCCCAAATTCGCCAAATTCCACGCTTCAGTGAATACTACACGTCTGGCGATGCCGGTCTAAAAACATTAGTTGAAGGCAACATCGGCAAGATGAAGGACTTTTTCATTTTCCGGTCGCAGTTCGTTCCCACTACGGGATCTTCCACAATTAATACACACAATCTTGCCTTTACCCGTGATGCAATCGGGCTGGTTGTGCGCCGTCTTCCTCAACCCTTACCAGGCACAGGAGCTGTTGCTGAGTATGCCGAGATGGGCAACTTCGGAATTCGAGTGGTGATGAGTTATCAGCCGAATACCCTGTCGCAGCAGTTTACTGTAGACATGCTTTACGGTTGCGGTGTTCTCCGCAACAACTTTGCCGTACAAGTCAATAGCTAATAAGCATTGTCAGTATCAGTAGCCTTGGGAGCCGCTCTGCAGCTCCCATTTTCTTTTTAGGAGATACCCAGTGGACGTAAAACAATACTTTCGAAAAATGCGAGAGATTGAGGTTAGCTTAACGGAGCCTTATCCAGTCGTTGTCAGTCTTGAAACGTCGGATGGCGGTAAAGCTGGAGCCGTGTGCGAAGTGCCCCGCTCGGTTGCCGCAAAAATGATTCTCGAACGAAGAGCAACTCTTGCGAGCATCGAGCAGAAGGAACTTTTCTTCCAACAGCAGGAAACTGCCAGGAAAGCAGCGGAAAAGGCAGAGTTAGCGCGCCGAGTTCAAGTAGCAATTATTGCCGACCCTGATCTACAAGCCACCACAGCTAAAACGGTCAGCAAAAAGTAGGAGTAGGTCTTATGGCGCTATTCACCGATTCGGAAGTTGTCACGCTGGATGATCTTTTGCAGTTCGAGGGGTCTCTGGTACAAGTATCATCGACCCATGGTATTGATGTTCAAGCAAAGATAAAGCTCGCAACCGATGAGATCGGTGACAAGTTGATGCTCAATCTCTTGAGAACAGGACAATCAGATCCACAGTGGCTTAACCGAGTAAAAATCGGCTTGTCAACAGTTGTTGTAACTCCTAGCTTGTTCCGGTGGCTATGTTTTGACTCGCTCGCCAAAGTTTTTGCAGAGGCGTACAACGTTCAGCTTAATACTCGTTTTCAGGGGAAGTGGAATGAATATCAACAGCAGTCTAACGCAGCTGGCGAACTATTTCTGACGGGTGGGGTGGGGGTTGTACTCAACCCTTTACCAAAACCGGTCATCCCAACAGTCTATACCGGAAACGGATCTTTCCAGGCACCGTCAATCTTTGCTCAAACGTCGTGGGTAGACCGCCTCGGCAACGAGAGTGCGCTCAGTCCAGTTAACGGTGTTGTCCTCAACGGTTCCGCCAGCATACAGGTGAGTATGAGTGAAACCGGTGCGCAGGCACCAACGGCAGCTATCGGTTGGAATGTTTATGTCAGCACATTGCAACAAGGCTTAACGCTTCAAAATAGCTCCCCCATTGCGATCGGATCTCCGTGGCAGATACCGAATAACGGTCTCATTATAGGAGCCAGTCCGAGAAACGGGCAAACGCCAGATGTCATCGTCGCCTGTATCCGGCGATGGCAGCGAGGTTAAACGTTATGTTGCCTTTGACAATGCTCACGGCTCAAAAAGTCTCTGACCTGTTTACGAAGGGATCGGCTTTACAACAGGAAATTACCGCGCTTAACAAGTTCTGTAACGCGAATGTTCCTCCTATTGACGTGACACAAATCATACTTAGCTCGGCCTCGCAAGATATGAGCGATAGGGACATCCAATCAACTTATCCCCGAATTTGCCTTTATAGCGCAGGGATCAAGAATACCCAGGCGGAAAAGTTCAGATCGTTATCTGGATCGCTGGCCGCCGTTGCCGACATATGGACGAGCGGGAACCTCCTCAGCGACATTGATCAGTGGATTCATTTCTATGTCGAAGCTCTCACTAACATCCTGCGGAAAAGCATCGGTGACTGGGGAGATGGAATTTTCTTTCCAGGTGCTTATGATGTCCAGTTTCAATCGCCAAAAGTTGGCGGTTTGGGATTTGTGCAAGTAGCAAGAATCACTTTTAACCTGAACGTCAGCCGTAATTAGCTCCTACAAATGCCAAACTATATATCTTCCAACGCAAACCGTTTCTATACAGCGGTCGAGCCAGCGTACGCACAAGCAGCAGCGCTAACACCTGCCAGCCGCTTTCCCGCGATGCGATTACAGGCTCACCAGGTAATAGAGCAGAGCCAGCGACTTGATAAAACCGGAACTCGCACATTCCTGGGGTCATCACGAAATGCAAGGCGACGAACAGCGTTTCAAGTGCGAACGTACTTGACTTCCTGGAGCGGGGTCGGACAGCCATGTTATAGCCCACTGTTCCAAGCAACTTTGGGGGCGGCACCGCAACTCTCCACAGGACTTGTAATTAGTTCCACCGTAAACTCTACAGCAATGCAGACCACGACTCCTCATGGCTTGTCATTGGGGTCTGCTGTTTCTTATGCTGGTGAAATTCGTTTTGTTCTCAGCGTTCCCGATCTTTCTACTTTTACCCTTAACGCGCCATTCTCACAGGCACCGGTAGCTAATAGCTGCCTTCGTCCCACGATGACATACTCACTATCAACCAGCCTGCCCAGTGTAACTCTTTATGATTACTGGGACACAGCTTCAACCGTCAGCAGAATTATTACTGGCGCAGCAGTTGATAGCCTGGAAATCTCTGTAAACGGTGATCACCATGATTTCGTTTTTGCTGGACCTGCGGCGGATATTCTTGATGCCAGCAGCTTTCATCCGGGAACTGCTGGCCTTAGTGTCTACCCAGCGGAGCCGACAGTCGGCACCTTCGATTACAGAGGTGTTCCAGGGCATCTCGGGCAGGTTTGGCTAGGACAACCAGCAAGTCAGTTCTTTACGCTAACGGAAGCCGCAGTACAGATCAAGAACAATCTTGAGACTCGTCAGCATGAGTTCGGGTCGTGTTTTCCCAAAGCTGTCGTTCCCGGCGAGCGGCAAGTGAAATCGAAGTTTAGTCTCTTGGTGCAAGATGATGCACAAACAAATGACCTGTACGCGGCAGCGAAACAGAGAAGCCCCCTCTCAGCTATGTTGCAACTGGGCCAGCAGCAAGGACAACTCATGGGCATTTACATGCCAACTGTTATACCCGAGATGCCGGACTACATTGATTCTGACCTCCGATTAGCGTGGGCTTTCAACAACAATCTTGCTCAAGGAACAGCTGATGACGAAATTTACATCGCCTTTGCATAAGCAGGCAGAGTATTCCAGCGTTGTCTGGCAGAACAGTAACGCCTACAGGAATGTCCGGTATGCGGTACGGAGAATGTCACTCGCTCAGCGAATAGAAATGGCAGAGCGCATCCAGGCATTGGGATCTAAATATGAGTTTCTGAAGGCAGGCGACGCGCTGGAGAAAGCCGAGGCTCACCTTGCGGACCTGCTTGTGCGTAGGCTGTATCTAGAGTGGGGCCTTGCTGTCGTCGAAGGATTGATTATTGATGGAGAAAAAGCATCGGTAGAACTGCTGATTGAAAAAGGCCCAGAACTGCTCTGTGATGAGATTGTTTCTTCCATCCGAGCGGAGCTTGAGCTTTCCGAGGAAGAAAGAAAAAACTTCTAATCGCATTCCACTTTCAGTTTTCCTCACCAGCCGCGTGGGAATGCGATACCTGCCGATCAAGCGGATTGGTGGCTGTGCGTAACTGTGCATGGATTAACAAATCAGAGCCTGTAAACAAAAGGGCAGTTTGGGTTCGCAAGGACATTGTGTCTTTACACTGCCCAAAGTCAGTAATTACGGCACAGAGTAAGGCTTTTCTCCAACATTTCCGATTGTGGAAGCAATTCGGAGGAGGTTTTCCTTGGTGGGCCGATGCTAAGACCGCAGATGCTCTCCTCATTCTGGAGGAAGCATGGCGGGCAGAGGAGCAAAATGGCAAAACTTAGAAAATCGACGACTAGCAAATTAGTTGGCAGCCAAAACATGAGCAAGACATTTAAGCCAGTTGACTTAGTAAACCAGGCTCACGCAACGGTCCGGTCAACTACAAAAATCAGCACTGCAAACGATCTTAAGAAACTCTCAAGCGGCACTGCACCGGCTCCTAAAGGCATTCAGTTTGGCTCACCTTCTAATAATGGTACGAAATCACGCCCATCGGCTAGTGCTGGCAATGAGTGGACAAACCTAGTAAAAACTGCTTCGGGCGACGTGGCAAGTCTTATCGGGGGAGGCTTTCTGGAATCGGGAGTCGATTCCTTGATCTCTGGCATAACCAGTTTGTTCGATGGAGGTGACGCGAAAAGTGAGGCATCTCTCGTACGGTTTGCACTTCCCGAACCTCAGCAGCAAACACTGTACGTAACCTCTCAAGGTCTTTCGGCAAACACTCCCTCTGAAGACATCTCGTTGACTGCTAGTAGCGCAGCAGGTCCGCATGGCGTTAGAACCGGAGGAATTTATCAAAGTACGCCATTGCAAGGGCCAATGTACAGGCAGTTAGAGATCGTACAAGCCATCAAAAATGCACTCTTGACTTCATCTAAACCAGACCACAGCCGAATCGGACACTGAGGTGTTCAAACGCTAAACCCTAAAGCGACTCCAATTCGCGCTGAAAGGGCCTGCAGGAAAGGCTTGGAACGCCATTGACGGGCCAGGACTATCAAAGGTTATGAATTTAGAACTGTCCGATAGCTGTGTGGTCTGATTTAGC
>JBJMGL010000376.1:0-3113 GCA_045807985.1 Bryobacteraceae bacterium | reverse complement strand
GAAGTGCGTGGAGGGTTCGGAAGGGTTGGCTTTTTCGGCGGCCTGCAGATCTGGAATCGCTTCCTGCTCACGATGGAGTTTGAGAAGCAGGCGGCCGCGATCTGTGCGGGCCTCGGTGAGATGCGGGCAGGCGGCAAGAGCTTTCTCCACATGGGAAAGGGCCTGTTCGGATTCAACGCTTTTTTGCAGCAGAATATCGCCGAGCTTCCATTCAGTCATGCAGTTGCCCGGATCAATCGCTAACTCCTGCTGAAATTGCTCCGTAGCGTTGTCCCATTGTGAAAGGCTCCAATAGAGATCGCCCAGCTTGTAATGAACGCCCGGCTGCTGAGGGGCGGTTTCGATTGCTTTTTTCCATTCCACAATTGCGCCGTCATAATTCTTCATGCTCTCCATCAGTTCAGCGGAAACCTCATGCGCCCAGATGGAGTTGGGATCGATCTCGTTCACTTTGCCAAGCGCCTGTTCGGAGAGTTGCATATACACTCTGCCAAGCAAGTACCAGATGTGCTGATTGCGGGGCTGGCGTCGAGCCAATTGCTGCAAATGCAATGCGGCAGCCTCGAAATCGCCCAGCTTGGTTAGATCGTTAACCAGGAAAAGCTCCGCGTTATTGTCGTTTAGATTTGCCTTGAGCGCGGTTTCCAGATAGGGACGGGTTCCCGGTATTCAGCCATCTGGAACAGCGAGATGCCCAGCAGAGCGGAAGCGGAACTCATGCTTGGATCAACTTTGAGACCGCGTTGAAGAACATCGACGGCCTCACGATAGCGACCCTGCTTGAAGTAAAGCGCCCCGAGATTGTTGTAAGCGGGACCGAGCCGGGGAGCCAGCTTGATAATCTCCTGGTACTTGGCCGTAGCGACAGGGAAGTCGTTCGCCGCCGCCGCGGATCTGGCTTCGGAATAAAGCGCTTCCACGCGTTCGTCAGGAGCGGACTGGGACCACAGCGGGGAAAGACTCGCGCACAAGAAGGCCAGTACTCCCAGGACACGAATGGCCGAACACAATGCCATGGTTACAATATAAAGCTTTGATGCCCAGTTCCCTTATCAGTACGGGAGCCGCCATTCTTGGCCTCTGTGCGCTGGCGCTTGCGTCGGCGGGCGACTTTAATGGAGACGGCAAAATGGATCTGCTTGTGCTTCCGATTGCGGGCGCGCCGGTTCTCCTAAAAAATGAGACAACGAGTCAAAACAGTTGGCTGGGGCTACAACTGCGCGGCGTCCAGAGCAATCGGGATGCGATTGGCGCAACCGTGACTGTAGAATCATGCAGACAAAAGCAAGCCGATACCGTACGAAGCGGAAGAAGCTATCTTTCGCGCAATGATCCCCGGCTCCATTTTGGAATGGGCAACTGCAAGCAATTGGACCGAGTGACGATTCAGTGGCCCACGGGAAAGACGCAAGTCGTAAAAGATTTGTTGCTCAACAGGTACATGACGATTGAAGAACCGAAGTAAATTTAAGCACCCCGTACTCAGCGCCATCACTGCGGGATCTATGGGATTGAGTGCATGGACGTTGAGTTTGACCGGCGGACAAGAGGCCCACGGCGAATTTATTGACATAACGCCCCAAAGCGGAGTGCATTTTGAAGGCGTTGCTTCCCACACATCGAAGAAGTATTTGATGGAGACCATGGGGTCGGGAGTTGCTTTGTTTGATTTCGACAACGATGGGCGGCTCGACTTATTTCTGGTGAACGGCGCACCGCTCACCGACCCCATGCCGAAAGGAGCAATTCCACAGAAAGACGGGCCTCGATCCTGGAACCGGCTCTATCATCAACTGCCCGATGGCCGTTTCGAGGACGTGACCGAAAGAGCCGGGTTGCAGGGTGCCGGGTACGGAATGGGCGTCGCCGTCGGCGATTTTGACAATGACGGCTTCGAGGATCTCTACGTCACGGCTTACGGCGGCAATAAGCTGTACCACAATAACGGGCACGGCGGATTTGCGGATGTCACGGAAAAAGCGGGCGTGGGCGGAAGCGGTTGGTCCGCCAGCGCCGCCTGGGTGGACTTGGACAATGACGGCCTGCTGGACTTGGTGGCGCTGCGTTATCTGAACTGGGATTTCAGCGACGTTTTTTGCGGAGTGCACACGGAAGGTGGACGGGCATACTGCCATCCGGACCTCTTTCAGCCGGTCGCGCCGTTGGTCTTCCATAACGATGGCAATGGCCGTTTTAGCGAAGCCGCGGAAAAGACCGGACTGGGAAAGCCGGGCAAAGGCTTGGGAATCGCGCTGGCGGATTATGATCGGGACGGCCATATCGATCTGTTCGTGGCAAATGACTCCATGGTGGAGTTTCTGTACCACAACAAAGGCAATGGCACGTTCGAGGAAACAGGTCTGCTGTCGCAGGTAGCGGTGGATGAGGACGGGCAAACCTATGCGGGCATGGGAACCGATTTTGCCGATTATGATAACGACGGGTTGCCTGACCTGATAGTGGACGATCTGGCGAACCAGAAGTATGCGCTATATCGCAATACAGGAGATGGAAGCTTTAACTACGTCACGCAAAGTCTCGGCCTGGGCCGCATGACGCAAAGCCATTCCGGCTGGGGATTGCGCTTTTTCGATTACGATAATGATGGCTGGAAAGATCTTTTAATCGCGCAGGGACACGATCTAGACACGATTGAAAAGACCTCGCCGCAACTCCACTATCGCGAGCCGATGCTTCTGCTGCGGAATACAGGCAAGCGCTTTGAGGATGTGTCGGCCAGTTCGGGAAGCGTTTTCCAGCAGGCATGGGTCGGACGTGGTCTCGCCGTGGGTGATATCGACAATGACGGTTTAGTGGACGCCGTCGTGACAACAAACGGCGGTCCGGCTTATCTCCTGCGCAATCAAACAAAGTCCGGCAATCACTGGCTGACGCTCTCGCTCATAGGTCACAAGAGCAATCGTGATGCGATCGGAGCCGTGGTCAAAGTGGTGACCTCGCAGGGCGTTCAATACTTCACCGTCACGACTGCCAGCAGCTATTTATCATCGAGTGATAAGCGGGTGCATATCGGACTGGGCAGCAATTCATCAGCAAAAATGGTTGAAATTCACTGGCCCTGCGGAACTGTGCAAACACTAAATGACGTAAAG
>JBJMGL010000375.1:0-8151 GCA_045807985.1 Bryobacteraceae bacterium | reverse complement strand
GCCTTTGAAACAATCGTCCTCTCCGACAGCCAGAATAATCTCGGTGCGCCGCTTCGCTAACAGCGCTGACGGTTCCTCCCATTGCGGGAGGAAATGGGTCGGCATATGGAAGTAGATGTCTTCGTCGTAATAGCCATCGAAAAGATCAGGGAAAGGACCGACGGACTTTGTCAGGTCGTAACGGCCGCTAAGCGCCACAATTTTTCCGAACAGGCCAGGATGGCGTAGAGCAATATTCACTGCGTGGTAAGCGCCAATGCTACACCCGTGCGCGATCAAGAAACAGTGTTGCGCGCCCTTACACATCAAAGGGATCACTTCCCCGAGGATGTACTGTTCATATTGATCGTGGCGAGCGATCCTAGCGCACGGGGGAGCGGAACGGCAATACAGGCTTTCACTATCGACGCTATCGACGCAAAATAGGTGGAGAAGTCCGCGTTTGATCGACGGGGAAAGAGCATCAATCAGGCCCCAGTTCTCATAGTCGAAGAACCGGCCCTGCCGCGTCGGAAAGACCAGAACCTTCGCGCCCGCGTGGCCAAAGACCAACAATTCCATTTCTCGGTCCAGATGCGGGCTGAACCATTGGTGGTACTCGCGATTCACCTATTGTCAGGATACGAGCAGGTGCTGTTTAAGGAGTTAATAGTAAAAATCCGGTTTCGATAGGGGGAAAACAGCTTTGCCCACAAGTGATAGCCTTCCCGGCTCATATGGAGGCCATCATCAGTGAACAATTTCGATTGCGGCCTTCCGCCTTTATCAAGCATGGCGTCAAAGACATTAATGAAGTAGTAGTTGGGATGAGCCGCCAATGCGTCCTGGATAAACCGATTGGTTTTTCGTATGCGATTCATCAGTTCGAAGCGCGCCGGACTCGGCTTAATGGAAATGAACGCAAACTCAACTGGGCCTAAGTCGCGATCCACCTTCTCAGCGAGTGCGCGAAAAAACGATAGCACCTCCCTGGGCTTGCGGCCGTCGCCGAGATCATTATCGCCAGCATAAACAACCAGCGAGGAAGGCTTGATGGGCAAAACAAGCCGTTCGAAAAAGTATGCACAGGCTTCGAGAGTGGAGCCTCCGAAGCCAAGGTTCAGGGCACGAGTATCCGCGAGGTCGCCCGCAAGATTGTCCCAGAGGCGAATGGTGGAACTGCCATAGAAGGCAACGGGGTTCGGCGGGAGAGCGCGTTGGCTGAGCGCCTTTTCCAGTTCACGGACTTCCGCTTCATACCATTCCATCCACCTCCTAAGCTAACAGTGCTTCTGTTATGAACAAGCAACAAAAAGGGCGGCTGCGAAGAGCGGCCCGATATGAGCAATTCACAAATTTGCCGGTTACTGAACAGGTTTGAAACTATACTTCTGGTTGTCACCGCCCCAGCAACTCCACTGGACTACCGGGGCGCCGTTGTCAGTAGAAATTCCGGCGATATCCATACATAAGCCATCATGGGCGGGCTTGAGATTGAAATAGCCATCCGAGGTGGGAACAACCTGCCAGATCTGACTGGAGCCGCCCCAGTAGTACCACTGAATCACGGAAGCACCGCCCCAAGTAACGCTAGGTCCACCCGCGATTTCAATTGCCAAACCGCTATGTTTCGGCGTGATGGTATAGCCACCATTCACAGGAGTGAGTTTAAATTTTTGGTTGTCGCCGCCCCAACAGGTGAACTGAGTAAGCGGAGCGCCTGGCACGGTTAGTATATCTTTCACATCCAAACACTTGCCGCTATGTTTCGCCACGATATTGACCCAGCCAGTTGGAATGGTAGGCAGCGATTGTGTTGAGGTTTGAAGGTTCGAACCAAAGTCGGTGCCATCAGTAGCCATGTTCTTGAAAGAGCTATCCGATGCAAGCAGAAAGTCTTCAGCCTTGTAGTTGACAAAGCCTACCTGATCCATGGAGGGCACGAAGTAAGTATTAGCCGGATACTGATATAGCGAGTGACCAATCAGCAGGTTGTTTACAAAAGAGCCGCCAATCGAGTTAGCAAAGAAAGAATCTGCCCCGACCCCGGTACCAGGGCCAATGATTCCGGCGGCCACATTAAAAATATTATTCGTAAAGTTGACGTTGAAGCTAAAGCTTTGAGCAAAGACCGCGAGCCATCCAGCTTCAAAGGCAGTATTGTGATCGAAGTTAATGCCGTTCACGCCATACTGAATTTGGAACAAACGTCCGTCTCCACCCCACTTGGGGCTGAGGTCTTCCCAAAGGTTGTTCCGGATTTGAAAGCGGGAAGCGCTGCCGCTGCCAACGCCATCATGTCCCATAAAGAGCGCGCCGGCCGCAGAATGCCGGATGATATTGTTCGTAACTGTCACATCATTGACGACGGCCCACGGCACCCAAGCGCCCTCCGTGCGCACGCCGAAGACAAAGACAAAACCCTGTTGATCTGCGGCGATCCAGTTATTAGTGAAAGTATTGCTGTCGATCGTTACGCGCTGCGCATTTTTGAGCTCGATGTGATTTTTGGCCCACACAGGAATACCGGCGTAGGAGGGATCGCCCTCTCTCCAACTGAGCGGTTTGAAAAAGGTGTTGTTTTTAATGATGATGTCGGAAGGGACATTGAGACGGATCGATACGTAAGCTCCTCCGAAAGCGACAATTTCGGTTCCTGCTTCTAAATAGTTGTTCGTGATGGTGTATGGTCCGGGGCCGTTCCAACCGGCAATCGCCTGGGTGTCCTGGCCCGTGCTGGTGAAAGCGGACATATAGCAGTTTTCAATCGTAGTAGCGCCGCCATTCAGCGCGATGCCGCGTTTGGAACCGGCGGAAGGGTCACCGTGGATGTAGTCGCGATCGAAGTCGATATCGTGCGGTAGCTGGCCGTTAGAGGTTTCGCTGCCAGTGCCGATCTGAATGAGATCCTGCCCGTAAACGCCCGCAGCAGGAGCAAATTCAATGCCCTGAATGCGATAATAATTTGCGCCAGTTCCTATGGCAAGCACAGGATTTCCATCTGGCGTTACCAGTTTCGGCATGGATGACGCGTGCGTTAAAGAGACACGATTACCAGGACCCGGAAGAGAATCCATGGCGGAGCTTTGAATGGTGATCCACTGAGAGCTGTAATTAGGAGCCAGGTAGAAATGCCCGACATAAGTTGCGCCTGCTGCGATCGTGACAGTGTCACCTGGTTGAGCAGCATTGAGCGCGGCTTGCAGGTTTCCGCCCGCCGGGACAGTAAGATTATTCGCCATGGCAGTCCGCAGACAAGCAACTACCACCAGCAACAAGTAATTTTTCCGCATTTGTCTGGAAACTGAGTGCCCCAGACAAGTAAAAAATACTCACTACAAGAAGAGTATTTTTTATAGCGTGGCAGTTCTTTAGATGGCTGTAGGAGTAGAGCTTAAGCGGAATTATTAGGGGTAGATTTTAACCATGCAGCACTAAAATCAAGTGCTGCTCATCTGCCAATTTCTTGTGGTTGAGCATCGAAGCTCTTTTTCTTTTCAGCTTCAGGCGGGCAAACATGTTTCGCGCCAGTTCAGTGCTTCGTCTCAGGAGGGTGTTTTGCCTCAGAGGAGGCTGCAGTACCGATTGCAAGATTGCGATGGAACAGATCGAAGGCGAGGCTGTAACACAAATGGGCCAGGGCCGGGTCGTAACGATGGCCTTCATCACGCATGAACGCATGCGCGCCGTTCAGTTCGATCCATTGGAATCGTGTTCCCGCTTCCTCCAGACGAGCCTTTATGCGGTTTCTTCCCTCTAACGGCACGTGAGGATCTTGCCTGCCCCAGATGTGCAGGAGCTCACCTTTGATTTCACGCGCGCGCTCCATAGAGTTATCCTTTTTGCCTTCGCCTAGGCTGCTGGAGTGAATGTCAGTGGCATAGAAGCAAGCGGCCGCGAGAACGTCAGGATTCATGGCGGCACGGAAGGCAAGATGTCCACCCAGGCAGATTCCTACGACTCCAAGACGTCCAGTGCAATCGTCGCGTGATTTCAGGTAATCGAGAAGTGCCCGAGCATCAGAATCATAGGACGACAGCTCTTTGCCGTATTTGTGAGCGTTTCCGGTATCCGCGCCCGCCTGGTCATAAGGGAGAACCGTGCCGGGAGCCTCGAGTTCATGGTAGACCTCCGGGACAGCAACCAGGTAGCCTTGGCCCGCAAACATGGCCGCCGTGCGACGAATAGGATCAGTCACCTGGAAGATTTCTGAGTAAAGAATAATGGCGGGATACGCGCCTTCAGCACTGGGGCGGAAGATGTAGGTACACATGGGTCCCGTAGGCGTTTGCACTTCAGCAACAACGTCGTCTTTGATTGTCATGGTGTTTCAATTCTAGTTGGCGCGCGGCGCTTCTTCCACAGCGACCAGAGCTTTTCCACTGGACAGATTCTTCTTGCGGCAACGCACCACCTGACCAGAGCCGTATTCCCATTGTTCGGATTCCGGCATTGGTTCGACGATGCGGTAGTAATCGCGTCCCATGTGTTCGGCGCGAACAGAGCGCAACATGTTCAGCCCTTCGCCCACGAGGTTAACGTAAATATTGGTTTCCTTGCCGGGTTTCACAGGGATGGGATCGGGAATTGGACGCGCGGGCTCGCTATTACGTACGAGACGAGGCTCAATGGGCTCAGGATGAATTATTTCGTCTGGCGGCTCCGTAACCAACACAGGAGAAGCCGGGGCGTGTTGCGAGATGGCATGAGGAGGTTTAGGACTGAGAGGGGGAGACGCTAAGGGAGAGTGCAAAGCATCAAAGGGGTGAGTGGACCCGACACGAGCACTCATGCGGGCAAAGTCCACTAAAAGAACTAACACTGTGGCGCAGACGTAAGTAATGGGCAGCCACGTTCGAGTGAGTTGGGGAAAATCAGGCGCGATGCCTTTGAACAGGAACTCATAAACGGCGATCGAGGCAAGGGTGATGCAGAAGCCGCAAACGGCGGAAAAGGCCACCGTTTGAAAAACAGATCGCCGGTCATCTCCGTCATAAGCCAAGAGCACAAGCAGCAAAATAAGTCCGATAAGGCTTGTCATCCAGAGGAGGCCGGAAGGGATTAAAAGAAGGGCTAAACCTCCGGCCAGCGTCGCCGCAATCAGGGCGACGGAATCAATTTGTGACTTTGACATGAATTGTTTGAAATCTATCATTAGGTTAGCGCCGACAGCATGAATTTGTTGCGTATGGTAGCTTTCGCGTATGGCGAAGCCTGTACTGATTTCCCGCCCGAGCCGGATTGAAGCGGCTGGTAATAAGCCGAAGTTGATTGATGAGTACGTGGGGCGAGTGAACTCGGACACTTCGGCGGTTAGCGTGGCGCAGATGCGGAGTCCCGGCGGATGGCAGGAGCCGGGGCAGCGGCCGGAATTTGATGAGTTTACGGTGGTGTTGAAAGGGTTGTTACAGGTGGAGTACGAGGGCGGGTCGCTGGAGGTGCGGGCGGGGCAAGCGGTAATTGTGAGCAAGGGCGAGTGGGTCCGCTACAGCACTCCGGAGCCGGAAGGGGCGGAGTATTTTGCGATTTGCGTGCCCGCTTTTTCGCCGGATACGGTTCGTCGTGATAATTAAATCGAGCCGGCAAATGTTATATTGAAAGGCGCGGGTCAATCTTTTGCATAAGGACGATTCGCTCTTTGACTGAATCGAGACAAGTCTGGTTCAGTTCTCCCTTCAAAGCGGGCGCGTAGCTCAATTGGCAGAGCAAGTGACTCTTAATCACTAGGTTGTAGGTTCGATTCCTACCGCGCTCACCAGCGTTGTCAGCTATTTAACCAAATTGTATTTTACTGCTGTCCTTAAGTGTGGGGAGAAGCTAGCAGCGAAGCAGCGAAAAACCTTGTTGCCCGTTCTATTGATGTAAGTGTCAGCAATAAGCAAGAGGTGTTCGATTGTGGCAACGTATGAACCTGGACCGTTCTCGATGCTGAAACGAAGCTCGTTCCCTGCGGATAGTCGGATCCCGCGATGCGGAATCGGCACGGGAGTTTATGAATGATCTGGCGTTCCGGCTAGCCACTCGCGTATAGTTAACAACCAATGAACACAGACCGTATCTGGAAGCGGTAGAGGGCGTCAGGACAAGCAAGCCGAGACACGCTACAGCCCTGCTGCTTGTCTCGGCACTCGCACGGAAGAGATTTCGGGCAAGCCGGAAGACAAGCACATTTCGACCAGCTATGTCGAACGGCAAAATCTGACCATGCGGACGCACTTGCGCCGTTTTACCCACCTCATCCATGCGTTTTCTAAGAAGCTGGTTGCGACTGATGCTGAAGCAGTAAAGGAATGTGGAGTAATGTCGGCAACTTTTCGACTTAAAGATCCACTCCAGGAGAGAGGGCTTCTGTAAACTGCCTACGGTTTCCTATTTCGTCGATATCTGCCTTCTGGTATGGAAGATCATGCGCTACCGAGTTTCGGGAAATGGCGCATAACGTTGGAAACGCTCGGCTACGCCGAAAGCTGTGTTGATCCGCCTGGGTTTGAGACACGCGTGACCGGAAACGATCAGCCGCCCGCAAGATAAAGCGCAGTCATTACCACAGTAAAGCCGCCGAGACCGGAAACCCATGTTCCGATTGCTACCCTGACCTGAATCTTCTGATCGAGGGTCATACAACCGCATTTTCCAGCTAAGCGATTTCCAACCGTTTCAGCTTCATGCGGTCGGCGGGAACGTGTGCAAGGTCGTATTGTGCCTGTTGCACAAGCCAGCTCTCGGCGCTGCCGCCAAAGACCTTGGATAACCTTACGGCCATTTCAGGAGATATGCCACGCTTCTCGTTCACCAGTTCCGATAACGTACTGCGTGTCAAGGCGTACAGCTTGCCTGCCGCCACTAAGTCCGTGTGCTCCGGCACATGCGGGTCCTCGCCCGCCGACCAGGCGATCTCGGTGGCGTCCTTGGCGTATTCGGCAAACTGGCCCAGGTTCTTCGCCATGCCGAGCAGCAGTCCGGCTAGCCCCAGGCTGTTGGCGATCCACAACTCCACTTCCGCCCCGGCGAGCGCACCGCCGATCACCGCGCCCAAGCCCACCCACTTGGCTAAGTCCAGCAGCGAGGGCAGTAAGCCCGCCAGAATGGTTTCCACCGTCGCTCCGGTTTCGACCACAATCAAGTGCCCGGCTTCTTGGCCCGCCAAGCGTAAGGCGGCCAGCACCTGGCGGTAGCGGTGCCAATTGCGGTACAAACCCCAGCCCGGCATTGCGCCTGCGCCGAGTTCCAGGCCAGGTCGCGCGCCCGCTGCCAGCAGAAGCGTTCGTGCCCACCCATTCCGTACCGGTCACCGGGAGTGCGCCCGTCCGTAACCCAGAGACTATGCTGCGCTTCGACCTGGCGCGCACGTGCTAACGGACTTGCCAACTCGCACGGCGGAAACGTGTTCTGGTCCTCGTGCTCGGCCATGCGGTCGTCTCACGCCCTTAGCTGTTGATCTTGACCATTGGCGAGTTAATGGTAATCATCGCCGGTGTCATATCGATCGTGCTCGCCCCACAACTCAGCTTGATTTCCTGCGCCGCCGCCATCGTGATCTTGCCCGCCGAGACCGTCACCGTCAGGTTCCCCCGCTCCACCGTGAGCGTATCGTCCTTGTGGATGGTGGCCGTGCGGTTGCCCTGCTCAACCGTGAGCATGTCATTGTTGTGGATCACTGTTGTGCGGTCGTTCTTGACCGTGTGGGCTTCATCGTGCTTAATCAGCACGGTTTGGTCTTTTTCCGCCTGGATATGGATCTCTTCCGAGCCAGCCTTGTCATCGATCCGGATCAGGTTGAAGTTGGACCCGCCGCCCTTGCTGCTGCGCGTTAAAATGCCGCTTTGCGTCTTGTTATCCGGCAAGGAGAAGGGCGGCAGGTTCTCGCTGTTGTACAGTGACCCCACCACAATCGGCAGGTCGGGGTCTCCTTCCAGGTAACTGACCGCTACTTCATCGCCGACGCGAGGCAGAAACAAGCCGCCCCAGTTCTTACCCGCCCAGGGCTGAATCACCCGCAACCAACAGGCGTACTTCGCTTCGCGGTCCCAGTGAAAGCGCACCCGCACGAGCCAGAATTTGTCTGGCCAGATCTCTTCCGTGTGGCCCGAAGGCGATTCATCATTGACAAAGGCGGTTTGCAAGCCGTGAATAACCCGCCTGCCAACCGTAACGGGTGGCACAAAGGGAGCG
>JBJMGL010000374.1:0-1725 GCA_045807985.1 Bryobacteraceae bacterium | reverse complement strand
GGCAGCCAGACGCGGCGCAACGCTAAAATCCGTTAGTGCTGCATAGGAACGAATACCGCGGACGGATTGCGCCTTCGCCGACCGGCTATCTGCACCTGGGCCACGCGCGAACTTTTCTGATCGCCGCTGAGCGGGCACGGCAATTTAACGGCAATCTAATACTGCGCAACGAAGATCTTGATCCTGAGCGCTGCCGGCCGGAATTTGTTTCTGCGATGTATGAAGACCTGCGCTGGCTGGCAATTTCATGGAGTGAAGGCCCCGAGTGCGGCGGCCCGTTTGCGCCTTATTCGCAGAGCCAGCGCCGGGAATTTTATTTAGCTGCGTGGAAGAAGCTGCGTGACAAGAGTGCAATTTATCCATGCACATGCTCGCGAAAAGATTTGGCGGCGTCTGCCAGTGCTCCCAACGATTTCGACGATGAGCCGATCTATCCGGGAAATTGTCGAGCTCGAAATGACGCGCTCAGTTTTGAAAAACCTGCTGGAGTGAATTGGCGATTTCGCGTGCCAGATGGTGAGGAGATCACGTTCGAGGACCAGCATTTTGGACAGCAGCGGTATGTTGCCGGCAGCGATTTTGGGGACTTTGTCGTGTGGAGAAGAGATGATGTTCCGGCTTATCAGCTTGCGGTGGTTGTAGACGATAATGCGATGAGAATATCTGAGGTCGTGCGCGGAGCTGACCTCTTGAAGTCGACAGCGCGGCAGTTGCTAATTTATCGGGCGCTAGGATTGCAAGCACCGCAGTTCTACCATTGTGATTTGATTCGCGATGAAAGTGGCGCAAGGCTGGCAAAACGCCACGATGCGCTCAGCATCCGCAAGTTGCGGGAGAGTGGTTGGACGGCAGATCAGGCCAGAGAGCGAGTTATGGCTCTGTAGGTGTTGCTTTCTGAAAGTTGTTTCTTGTGAGTTCGTGTGAGCTCTTGATCAAGACTGAAGCTCCAGGAGCGGCAAAATCACCCGCAGTTTAGGCCATGGAAATGAAGCCCCACATGGGTTTGAGAGTTGGCGATGGCCACGAATCCCAAGCTGCCTGATTATCCTGATATATCGCCTCGCGGATCAGAAAACGATCATGCCAAAGTGCAGATGAGGTTTGGGGTTGAGACCATCCGGTGTGGCAGCGCGATAGTCCATCCCGACACTTCCTTCCTATTTCTCAACATAGTCCGTCTGAAATTTGCCATTGCCGCTGAGCTGAATGATCACCATATCGTGCATGGTCGCAACAAAATGAGGTACGCCGGCCGGAATGAGGATGAAACTGCCCGCGGGGTACGCTTTCAGTTTTGTGGAGTCGAATTTTGTTCCCTTGCCCAGATACCAGGTTCCCGCGATGACGGTAACCGGTTCGTCTTGCGGGTGCGTATGCGGGAGGACACGTTTGCCGGCGGGTATCTTGGCCCGATCGATCCATGCGCCGTCCCGAGTTGAGTCGCCGAGCAGATGCGCTCGCTCGCGGCCGTCGGTGTAGTACGGCGGCGTGAACCATCGCACTTGTTGCGGAGTGAACCCGAATATCTCTTTCTTGTTCGTGTCGGCCAGCGTCACCGTGATTGCCACAAAGACCAATACTGCAAGCATTAGCCGTTTCATGACTTCTCCTCTCGGGGAGCATTATTGCACTTACCGTTGAGTATGGAGCGTCATCGTTTAAGTTGGGACGCGTACTGCTCAGCAGAAGAGATCCGCCGAGACTGGACAATAAACCTTTGAGGAG
>JBJMGL010000373.1:0-12636 GCA_045807985.1 Bryobacteraceae bacterium | reverse complement strand
GGGCGTGGGTCTGTACAATATGTGATTCATTCGCAGCAAAGCCTGTTGCCGGAATCATTCACACACGTTTGGCAGCAGTGCTGACAGCAAGCTGGCCCGATGCTCCCTGCTACTAAATCGGCCCACAGCGGAATCGGACACTAAAGAAATGCAGCAGAAGCAACGGCAGTCTCAGAGAGTGAGACCGGAAAGACGCCCATCCACCGGATCGCTCCCGAGAATCTGCCGTGCCTACTCAAATGGTGATCGACATCGCCCCCGAAGAACAAGCCCGTTTCTTAGCAGAGTTGCGCCGTGCTCGGCGTGGCCGCTGGCTGGCCCTGCACATTCTGCTTTTACTCACGCTGCATCACTCCCCGAGTGAGATCGCAGCCGTTCTGTTCTGCGCCCGTTCCACCGTATACGCCGTGGCTCGTGACTGGCAACAGGGGCGGCGTTGGCCGGAGCCAAGCTATCTCAACTGGCCGTCCAGTCTCACCCCTTCGCTGCAGCGCAGTCTTCTCGCTTTGCTGAAAAAAGCTCCTGCTGCTTACGGTTGGTGTCGCACGCGTTGGAGTTGCGCCACTCTGGCTTTGCAACTGGAGGTGCAACGGAGCTTCCGCCTATCGGCGGAAACGGTGCGGCACTGTTTGCATGCGCTCGGTTGGGTGTGGAAGCGAGCCAAGCTCGTGGCCAAGGACAGTGACCCGGAGCGCGCCTCGAAACGGGCCCGGATTCGCTATGTTTCCGAGCATTTAGGCCGCCGCGAGGCCCTGCTGTTTGCCGACGAACTCGATCTGCACCTACTGCCCAAAGTCGGCGCGCAGTGGATGCCTCGGGCGACCCCAGTGGAAGTGAGGACGCCCGGCAAGAATGAACACCGCTATCTGGCCGGGGCTTTGGATCTACGCACCGGTCAGGTGCATTACTGCCTCTGGTTTCGGAAAATGACAGGACTGTTTCTGGACCTATTAAACGTCCTGGACGGTGCTTACCCGGCCCGACACTTTCATCGGATCTTCATTGTGACCGACAATAGCAAGATCCACAAGGCCGCGGCAGTCCAGCGCTGGCTTCGGCAACATCCGCGCTTCGTGTTGCTGTTTCTGCCCACCTACTGCCCGCGTGCGAATCCCATCGAACGCTGCTTCGGCGATTTGCACGACAAAGTCACCCGTAATCACCGGCGCAAACGCATGCGGGATCTGGTCACTGACGTGGAGCGGCATCTAGCCCAGAACGGACCGTGGCACTACCAGCTGAGCGATCTCTATCAATCTGCCGAAGTGACCGAAGCTTTAAAGAAACAAGCGGCCCTCTTCTCCTCGGCCGGGGCGTGAGTGTCCGATTCTTAGGAGGTCTGATTTAGATCCCCATCGATGACTCTAGCGGGGACCCGTTCGACGAACGTGACAGCCCATGAAGCGCTAAGGTAGGACGAAGGACAAACGATGTCAACCGAAGCGAACAAGGCTCTCGTACGCACATTCTACGAAGAGATTGACAAAGGAAACCTGAACGCCATGGATGAACTGGTAGCCGAAGATTACATCGGCCACAATCCTCCCCCCTTTCCTGGTTTGGGTTCCGGTCGGGAAGGGTTGAAGCAGGCTTTCAAAATTTTCTGGGAGGCCACTCCCGGCTACCACCGCATCGAGGATCAGATCGCGGAAGGAGATAAGGTGGTGACACGCCTCACCGCCTGGGGAAAGCACGATGGCGACCTCCCGGTGCCCCAGAACGGGCCGTGATTTGAAAATGACCGAGGGGAAATTAGCTGAAAAGTGGGCGGAGAAAGATGTTCTGGGTTTTTACAGCAAATCGGTGTCATGTCCGCGCCCGGGGCGCCCGGAGTTGAGCATAGACGTAAACGCACGAAGAATCTGTAACTGCCAATGGCTATAACTGCTACGACCGTTTGGTGGCCGATCACCCGCGATGAGTCGCCAAGGGCTTACGAGCTCGTAGCACACGTGCCGGAAATGGGAACTGAATACGCGGCTCCCGGTAATGCGGCTCCGCCATCACATTCAAGCGGCTTTGGCGGCCCGATGGCGGCTAGAGTCTGGTCTTCACGTCGGAAATCCGCAACTTTAATCAGGATGGCAATGAGATTACCTGCCTTTGCCCAGTCATAAAGTCTGCAAACTTTTTTCATCCGGCCAACTTCTTTCCTTTCCATGAGTTACTACGGCTTTGTTATCACCTGGGCCGGCCGATTGCGCGTTTTCGTGTGCTAGGGTGCGCTTTCCGCACCAGCCCATGTCTGCTCTTCCCCCCTGATGAGTGAGCGACGCCTCGCCACCAATCGTGCCAATGCTCTTCTAAGTACCGGCCCGTCCACGCCGGAAGGCAAGGCAAATCTTCCACCAATGCCGTCAAAACCGGCCTGACCGGACGCACCGTCCTGCTGGCGAGCGAGGATGCCGCTCTCTATGAAGCGCATATCACCCGTTTTGCGGCGGAACTCCAGCCCGTGGGCGAACGCGAAACGCAGTTGGTGCAAAACCTGGTCGATACCAATGGCGGCTGGACCGCATTCCCAGTCTCGAAGCCGGTCTCTTTGCCCTGGGCCGACTCCGCTACGCCGATCTGTTCGAGGAAGAAGCAGATCCGCAGGTCCGCGCCGCGCTTCTGGACGTACAGGAACTCCAGGAGCGGCTAGCAAAACGTCAGCAGGAGGAGCAGGAACAGCAGCAGAAGAAGGCCGCCCCTGCCGCCACAAGTGGCTTTGAATTTACAAACTCAACAGAGAAACCCGGCCAACGGGACGAAAAGGAAACCGGCCGCTGCCACGGAGCCATTTAGTCCTATTCTCAATTGGCTCCGTATAAATGTTAACCGGATGCAATAGGACCTTTCGACAGCAACCGACTTCTTAACGGACACATCTTCATTCGTTGTCGGCCTTAACCCTCAAAGGGAGCTGACGGGCATATCGATAAATTGGAGAAAACTTGCCATAATGGAGAAAAGTTCCATCCGTATGAAGTCAAAGTGCTTTTCCATACTGGCTCTTACCTCGTTCAGTTTTGCCGCTGATGTGCCGTCTAAGCCGTCGCCGCAAATCGTGGATCAGATTGTTGCCAGAGTAAATGGAGATATTGTGAGCCAGGATGAACTGGCGCGCTTCGCCAGGGAATTCTCGAAGGAGATGCAGTCGCAAGGCGCATCGCAATCCCAGATCCAGCAGGAAATTGCCAAGCGGCAGCAAGATGCGCTGCGCGACCGCATTGATGAGCTTTTGCTGACCCAGAAGGGCAAGGAGCTTAACATCAATGTGGATTCTGACCTTAGTAAATACATGGCCAATCTTCAGCGGCAATCGGGCATGACCGATCCTGAGAAGTTCCATGATTACATTCGGCAGCAGTCAGGCAGAAGCTATGAGGACTTTCAATCAGAGACAAAGAATCAATTCTTGACTCGTGAAGTCATCGGACATGAGGTGGGCCGACGCATCAGTATTTCCGATAAGGAAGTTGAGGATTACTACAATGCTCATAAACAGGACTTCGTTCGTGACGAAAAGGTCTATCTGAGCGAGATCCTGATTTCAACGCAGGGTAAAGATCCCGCTGCGGTGTTAGCAGCCGAGAAGAAAGCCAAGCAGATTGCAGCGGATGCCTCGAAAGGCCAGCGTTTTTCTGAACTGGCCCGCGACAACTCGGATGCGACAACAGCCAAGGAAGGCGGAGTTCTCGGCGGCTACAAAAAAGGTGAGCTTACGCAGCAGGTGGAAGACGCAGTTTGGAAACTTCCAAAGGGTTCGGTGACTCAGCCGATTAAGATCCCGACCGGCTTTGAAGTATTTAGGGTTGATGACCATACTAAAGCAGGTCTGGCGCCGTTAGCTGATGTAAAGCCGGAGATCGAGAACCAGTTGTACGGTCCCAAGATGCAGCCGAAAGTACGCGAGTACCTGACAGAGTTGCGCAGACATGCCTTCTTGCAGATTAAACCCGGTTACCTGGATACGGGCGCTGCTTCTGGTCAAAACACAACATGGCAGGACCCGGCACAGCTTAAGCCGGAGACTGTCACCAAAGCGGAAGTCGAGCAGAAAACCCGCCGTAAGCGCCTGCTCTGGGCCATACCGCTCCCCGGAACTGAAACTACTGTTACTGGAAAAAGCAGCTCTCGTTAATCAAGGGGAAAATGAAATCATTTTACGTCGGCAGCCTAGTGCCGAACGACGTGATCACTGCGGAGTTTCTCGTGATCGCAAAAGATATTCGCCAGAAGAAGACGGGCGAACCCTATTTATCACTTCAGTTAGCGGACCGGACCGGCGAAATCGAAGCCAAGATGTGGGACAACGTCGCCGAGGTCATGGATGCTTTCAACTGTGACGA
This sequence comes from Bryobacteraceae bacterium, assembly GCA_045807985.1. Classification (GTDB taxonomy): domain Bacteria; phylum Acidobacteriota; class Terriglobia; order Bryobacterales; family Bryobacteraceae; genus Bog-105. The sequence goes on along the minus strand of JBJMGL010000373.1, from coordinate 8,302 downwards.
TTTTGTCAGGGTGAAAGGCCTGGTACAGGTGTACCAGAAGCGGTCGCAGTTTACGATCCATCGCCTGAAGCGAATGGAAGAGCATGAAGTCGATCTCGCGGACTATTTCCCCTGCGCTGAACGCGATATCGAAGAGATGTTTTTCGAGTTGCAGAGCACGATTGTGAACCTCGGCCAGCCGCATCTTCGCGCTTTGCTCCAGGCAGTGTTCAGAGATTCGGAGATTGCTGGCTTATACAAGTCGGCTCCAGCAGCGAAGAACATTCACCATGCCTGCCGGGGCGGTCTTCTCGAACACGTTCTGTCACTTTGTTCCTTGTGCAAGCTGACCGCTTCCCATTACAAGGATATTGACCTTGATCTCATGCTGGCAGGAGCCATCCTGCACGATATCGGAAAGATTGAAGAGCTTACTTATACGCGCAGTTTTAACTACAGCGCGGAAGGCCAGTTGCTAGGCCATATCGTGATTGGCTTGCGAATCGTTGGAGATAAGCTGCGGGAAGTGCCGGACTTTCCGCCGAAGCTGCGAACGCTCCTGGAGCATATGATTATCAGCCATCATGGAGAGCTGGAGTTCGGGTCTCCCAAAGTTCCTGTTTTCCTTGAAGCGCTGCTTTTGCACCACCTGGATAACCTGGATTCCAAAATGGAAGCGATGCGGACCGCATTGAAGCGTGCCTCAGCCGTGGGAGAATTTACGAGCTGGATACCGTCGCTGGAGCGGGTCGTTCTTCATAAAAACCGCTTTTTCGAAGCCATAACGCCCACCACTGTGCAGGAGGTGCTCTTTGCCGAGCCGGAGCCGATGGTCTCTCCTGTAACGCCACCCGCCGCTGTGGTTGCTACCCCTCCAGAAAGCCACCCGGCTCCGGGCGCTTCCGTCCGCCCTCAAAGTGAAAACGGCACCCCCGGCAAAAAAGAACACAAAAACGAAGGTCGTCCCGCTCGCACCACGCTCTTTGGGGAAAAACTACAGGCCGTTCTTGAGTTACGCAAGTAGCTGCCGGTGTTAGAATTATGAATTGTCAGGCTCCGGGCTTCGTGCAATGAGCGGCCGCAAACCCCGCCAGGTCCGGAAGGAAGCAACGGTAGCGGTTTAGCTTGTGTGCCGCGGATCACCCGGGGTCTGGCAATTGCCATTTCCGTGCAGCTACAACGATCATCGCCACCCTCTTTGGGCGTGATATTGTTTCAGTTTTCCCGCTGTTCTTAGAAGCTCTCCATGTACCAGGTCATTGCCAGGAAATACCGTCCGCAAACGTTTAGCGAACTGATTGGGCAGGAGCATGTTCAAAAAACACTCACCAACGCCATTGAAAGCGGGCGGCTGGCGCACGGCTACATTTTTTCGGGCCAACGGGGCACGGGCAAAACGACGGTAGCGCGCATTCTGGCGCGTTGCTTGAATTGCGTACAGGGGCCTACGCCCAATCCATGCGGCGTTTGCTCCAGTTGTGTCGAGATTAGCGCGGGATCATCGGTTGATGTGATTGAGATCGATGCGGCGTCCAATCGCGGCATTAACGAAATGCGGGAGATTCGCGAGAATGTCCGCTATCGCCCGGCGCGTGATCGATATAAAGTTTTCATCATTGACGAAGCCCACCAGATTACGAAAGAGGCTTTTAACGCTCTCCTGAAAACTCTGGAAGAGCCGCCTGAGTGGGTGATTTTCATTCTCTGTACAACGGAAGCGAACGAAATTCCAAATACTATTGCGTCTCGCTGCCAGCACTTCACATTTCGCTCGGTGGATTTTGCGGAGTTGATGAACCGCATGCGGTACATCGCGGCGCAGGAAGGGATCGAGGCGGACGAAGAAGTGCTCTCCGTCATTGCCCAAGCCGGTGAAGGCAGCGTTCGTGATTCGCTTTCGGCCCTGGATCAGTCCATTGCCTGCTGCGGGCGGACACTGAGCGTGGTGGAAGTGCGCGCTTTGTTAGGCATGTTCGGCGCCGAATCGCTGCGAGCGGTTGCTGAAGCTTTGCAGGCCAGCGACGGAAACCGCATGCTTGAGATCGTGGAAGAGTTGGAGCGCGGCGGTCAAAGCTTGCAGCACTTTTGCCGTGAGCTGTCGCGTTATTGGCGTAATCTGCTGGTGGCAAAGATCACAGGTAAGCCCACGCGGCTGATCGCGGCTTCGGACCAGGAACAGAAGGCTTTACTTGAGACCGCGAATACTTTTAGCGAAGAGGATCTCACTCGATACCTGAATCTGACGCTCGGCTTGTACAAGGATTTGCAATATTCGCTTCAGCCGCGTCTGCATCTGGAGCTTGGCTTAATTAAGTTGGTGCAAGCGGGTAAACTGCAATCGATTGAGGAAGCTTTGGCGCAGCTCGGAGGGTCGGGAGACGCGCCGGCTCCGAAGGCGGCGGTCAAACCGGCTCCCAAGACGCCTGAGAAGCCTGCGCCGGTAGCGGCGCCCGTGCAGCCTGCCCCTGCAGCGGAACAATCGAAAAGCGGCGATTTCAAGCAGGATCTTTACCAGGCCCTTTGCAAAGCAGGTTTGAACTTTACAGCGGATGCGCTACAAAGTTCAGAAGTGCGGATGGAAGGCAATGAGGTGGTGATTCGCGCTCCGAAGATGATGATGCTTTCGTTGAAGGATTCAAATCTTCCGCGCATCGCGACGGAGGTGGCTGGCAAACCGGTGCGTATCCGAACCGAAATCGGCGAAGGAGTGGTGGCGCCCGCTCCGTCAAATTCCAAATCCGGCGGAGAGGATAATCAAACCCGGCAGCGAGCGTTGTCACACCCGAGCGTCAAACGTTTTCAGGAGCTATTTCCTGAAGCCCAAGTGCGTACCGTGCGAAATTTGAATGAGTAGACGAGGAATGATTCCATGAAAATGCCCGGCAACATGCAGTCCATGATGAAGCAAGCGCAGCAGATGCAACAAAAGTTGCAGGAGCAGATTGCGGCCATCCGCGTCGAAGCTTCTGCTGGCGGCGGCATGGTTAACGTGAAAATGGATGGCCAGAAGAATGTGCTTTCAGTGAAAATTGATCCGGAAGTCGCGGGGGACGTTGAGATGCTGCAAGATATGGTCATGGCTGCCTTTAATGAAGCAGCCAAAAAAGTAGACGAAGAGTCCCAGTCGAAGATGGGCGGCATGTTGGGCGGACTGGGCCTGCCTCCGGGCATGTTCTAGGCGTAAGCGTAAATGCCAGAATTTGCAGAACCACTCGCCCGGTTGATTCAAGAATGTAAGCGGCTGCCGGGAATCGGCCAGAAATCCGCGCAACGCATTGCTTTTCACCTGCTTCGCACTCCGCGCGAGGATATCGAGAACTTAGCCCAAGCGCTTCTCGACATAAAAGACAAGCTCAGTATTTGCGAACAATGTAATAACATCAGCGACGGCGAATTATGTATTTACTGCCGTGATCCTCACCGTGAGCAAGCGGAGATTTGCGTGGTGGAAGAGCCGCACAATATTCTGCCGATTGAGACAACGCACACCTTTCGCGGTTTGTACCATGTGCTGCACGGCGCGCTTTCCCCCTTGCGCGGCATTGGCCCGGAACAACTGAAGATTAAGAGCCTTGTTGATCGTTTCCACAACCATGAGATCCAAGAGGTCATCATCGCTACTAACCCCACGGTGGAAGGGGAAGCAACGGCCGTGTATCTTTCCAAATTATTGAAGCCGCTTGGTCCTCGTGTGACTCGGATCGCCATGGGCATACCTGTTGGGAGCGACCTGGAGTTTGCCGATGAAGTCACCATGTCCCGTTCGCTCGAAAACCGCCGTGAAATGTAAGGATGAGCATGAATCCGGGTATTGAAGATTTTCTCGAAGATGCTTTTGCCTCGCTGGAGCCGACTTCCGATGCGATCGGGCGGGTAGTCGTGGAGCCTGACTACGAGTCTGGATTAGCAACAGATGATTCCCAACAGCTTCGCGGTGAATTTGTTGAACTTTTAAGCGGGCAGAATGTAGATGGCGAGGCGTTGAAGTCCCAAGGCGGTTTTGAAGTGAAAATTCCGGGCCGCTATAAGCTTATTTCAAAATACATTCGACGGATTACGTTTCATGCTGACAGCGTGGAAGGCGATTGGGTGGAAGTAGCTCCGCCCGGCTACTGGATTTAAACTGAAATTAGTGTTAGTCACAATCGGATCACAGCCGGAACGCCCCTCGTGGTTGCGTGCGCCTGCTCCTGTCGGCGCTAATTATCGAGAGCTGAAGGAACTAGTTAGCCGCCTGCAGCTTCATACGGTTTGTGAAAGCGCCGCCTGCCCGAATGTCGGTGAGTGCTGGAACCGGCGCACGGCCACGTTCATGATTCTTGGCAATGTCTGCACCAGGCGCTGCGGTTTTTGCGCGGTGGGGAAAGGCGCTCCGCTTACGATTGATTATGATGAGCCGCGCCGCGTGGCGGAAGCATGTGCTTTCCTTGGCCTGAAGTATGCGGTGGTGACCAGCGTCAATCGGGATGACCGCAAAGATGGCGGGGCCGAGCTATTCGCATTAACCATTGAAGCCATCCGTCAGCATATTCCGGGCTGCAAGGTGGAAGTGCTGGTGCCCGATTTTCAAGGCGCCCATCCGGCGATGGATATTGTGATGAACGCTCATCCCGACGTGCTGAATCACAATACGGAAACAGTGCCGCGCCTTTACCGGCAGGTACGCATGGGAGCGCGATACGGGCGTTCGCTCGACATGCTCCGCTACGCCAAGCAGGTTCGCCCGCATATTCCCACGAAGTCCGGCTTGATGCTCGGCTTGGGTGAAATGCGGGAAGAAGTATTACAGGTCATGCGCGATCTCCGGGATCACCACGTCGATATTCTGACGTTGGGCCAATATCTGCGCCCTTCGCCGAAGCACCTGCCCATCTTGCGTTATATCCCTCAATCAGAGTTCGACGAGTATAAGCAGGCAGGTTTAAAGATGGGGTTCGCGCATGTGGAGGCCGGACCGCTCGTCCGCAGCTCTTACCATGCCGACAGTTCAGAAGAAAGCGCGGCGGCTCTTCACTCCTGCGCTCACTGAACCGGCAACACAAGCTTGGCTTCGCAGCCCGGCCCATCCGATGCGTTCCGTAGCATCAGGGAACCGTTGTGAGCCTCCGCAATCTGGCGGCTCAGCACCAGTCCGATACCTGATCCGCCCCGCTTGGTTGTAAAGAACGGAACGAATAAGTTCGCCGTGTTCGACAGACCAGGCCCCTCATCCCGAATGGTGATTTCAATCGAGCCTCCCTGTCGTACATGCTTGACAAACACGCGTCCCCCCGTTTCTTGTGCCGCATCAACAGAATTTCGAACCAGGTTAATCAATGCCTGCTCTAACTGATCGGCATCACCCTGAATGGTAAGCGGTGGAAGTTCCTCAAAGAACACCTGCATGCGTGTTTCAAGTTGCGTCACGCGCCGTAATAATGAATTAATCTCGACATTGGCTAACCGGGGGGGCGGCAGTTTTGCAAGCCGGGCATACGAATTCATAAACCGGCTGAGCGACTCCGACCGCGTTGCGATGACATTCAGACCGCGAACCATATCTTCGGCCCAATCATCCGAACACGGTTCGCTTTTCACGATCTGCTCCAGGCTTTGTGCGATTGACTTGATGGGCGTAAGGGAATTATTTAGTTCGTGTCCAATGACCCGCACCAGGCGTTGCCAAGCTTGCAGCTCTTGCTCCCGCAAAGGCCGGGTCAGGTCCGTGACGACCAGGAGTTGGTGCCGCACGCCTCCTTCCCGGAATTGGCTGCGCCGAATTCCCCAACGCCCGTTGCCGCCGGGAAAGCTCCGCTGAATGGTCTGCTCCGGCTCACCTGTCAAATACTCCCCAAGTCCCAGCGACGTGGCATCACGCGCTAACAGGCGCTCCGCCGGTTGGGCTAACAGCCGCTCACCGGCACGATTGACCAGCCGCAACGATTGTTTTGGATCGAAGGCGAATGCCGCCACATCAATTTCCTCCATCACCTTTCGAAGCAGAGCAGTTGCTTCCAGCGCGCCCAGCCGTTGGTCCCGTAATGTGGCCGCCATGGCGTTCACCTGCTGCATGACTTCACCCATCGGCTCCTCGGGATTATCGACGCGTCCACGGATGGAGTAGTCGCCTTCGCGCATGGCTTCCAGCAGGTTGGCAACGGTCCGGAGCGGACCCGTGACCCGGCCACGAGCCGCGGAACAGAAGCCGATCCAGGAGAGCACAACCAACAAATCGAGTGTCCATTGCGCTCTGGGAGAAAAGCCGCCGGTTGCCAGTAGAATGATGCACACCAGAACGGCAGGAAAGCCTCCGGCTAAGGCGAGCAGCAGAACGCGGGAATCGTGACTAAGCCTGTACTTCACATCCCAATGCGCTGCAAACGGCGATAAAGGGCGCTTCGACTTAACCCTAATGCGCTGGCGGCGTGGCTGACATTGCCGCCAAAGCGGGAAAGAGCCTTTTTGATCAAAAACTCTTCCACGTCTTCCAAGCTCATGTCCTCCAATCGAGGCGAACCCGCCGTGGGGAGGCGCAGCGCCAGATCGCTGGCTTTAATCGTAGTATCACCCGCCATCAGTACAGCGCGCTCTACGACATGGTTTAATTCCCGGACATTGCCCGGCCAAGGGTGGTCGTGCATGGCTTGCAAACTGTTACGGTCAAAACCCGTAATCCCCTTGCGATAGCGGCGCGCATGCACGCCAAGAAAATGCATCGCTAGCGGAGGGATATCTTCACGCCGCTCACGCAACGGCGGAAGATGGATCTCAATCGTATTGAGGCGGAACAGGAGGTCCTGACGAAAGCGGCCATTCTCCACCTCCACGCCGAGGTTTGCATTGGTGGCGGAGATGACGCGCACGTCTACCCTTTTCGTTTTCGAAGAACCGACCCGCTCCATTTCTCCCACTTCAAGAACCCTCAACAGCTTGGTTTGCAGGTTCATGGGCACATTGGCAATTTCGTCCAGGAAAAGCGTTCCCGTGTCGGCTAACTCGAAGCGGCCCACACGATCCATTTTCGCGTCGGTAAATGCGCCTTTTATGTGGCCGAAGAGTTCACTTTCAAAGACGCCTTCCGCCAGCCCGCCCGCGTTCACTGTTACCATCGGCTTACTGGAACGGCCTGAAATCGCGTGCAGAGTGCGGGCAACAATTTCTTTGCCGGTGCCGGGTTCGCCTGTAATCAGAACGTTTGCATCCGAGGGGCCAACCCGCGAGATCAGGTCGAGTACAGGCTGCATTGCCGGAGAATGCGCGATCATTGTCGGCAAGTTATCACCGCGCAGAAGCTGATTTTCAAGCTCCAGGCGATGCCCCCGCCGAATGGCCTGGCTTAGTTCCAACTGCGTACGCACAATCGTGGACAGCCGCTCGTTCTCCCAGGGCTTTTGCACAAAATCGCGCGCGCCCCGGCGCATGGCTTCCACTGCCAAATCAACGCTGCCCCAGGCAGTCATGACAATCACCGGCAATACGGAATCAGTAGACTGAATCTTTGCCAGCAGTTCCAAACCTTCCTGGCCGGAGGTCGTATCGCGTGTGTAGTTTAAATCGATGATTGCCAGGTCGTAATCACGATTCTCAATCATTCCCAGCGCCTGCCGTGGCGACTCGGCGGATTCTATTTTGTAGCCGTTACGTTTCAGCAGAAGGCGCAAGGCTTCGAGCACGTCAGGCTGATCGTCAACGATCAGAATGCGTACCTGCGAGGGCACAATGGTCATATCGAGAGTGCGCTGCCGCGGTCCTTAGTTCTTAGCGATCCAGCCATCCTCAATCTGAATAATTCGATTACCGTACTCGGCATTCCTCTCATTGTGAGTAACCTGGACAATCGTCACGCCCTCATCATTGAGCTTCTTGAACATGTCCATGATTTCCTTGCCTTGGCTGGAATGCAGGTTCCCGGTCGGCTCGTCCGCTAGGATCAGTTTGGGATTGGCAATCATGGCACGCGCAATTCCAACTAGTTGTTGCTGACCGCCGGACAGTTGGTTCGGATACAGATCCTTTTTGCCGACCATGTTGAAGCGGTCGAGGGCATCACAAACAATACTCTGCCGTTCTGACTTTTTGATGTTGCGGTAAGAAAGCGGAATGTCGAGGTTCTCGTAAACGGTCAGCGAATCCAACAGGTGATAGCTTTGGAAAACAAATCCGATGTACCTCTTATAAAGCTCGGAACGATCCCTTTTGCTCAACTTATGCACTGCTTGATCCAGGAAGTAGTACTCGCCATTCCATGCTGTGTCATGCATGCCAAGCAAGTGAAGCAAGGTTGACTTCCCTGCCCCCGAGGGACCCATAATCGAAATAAACTCGCCTTCTTTGATATCGAGAT
>JBJMGL010000372.1:0-2323 GCA_045807985.1 Bryobacteraceae bacterium | reverse complement strand
TTACGTGAGGGAACTCGCTCCATCTCCCAGCGCTGTCAGGATTCGCACGCGCTGGAAAAAGCTATTCTTTGCGGGTTCAGTGACCGGGTAGCCCGCAGGCGCGGCGAAACGTTGCTGCTTTCAAACGGATCATCCGCACGTCTGGATCGCGACAGCCTTACTCGAAATGAATTCCTCATGGCCGTCGAGGTCGATGACCGCAGCGATCTTTCCGCGCCGCTGGTTCGTTTTGCCTGTCCCATGGAACCGGATTGGCTGCTTGACTACTTTCCAGAAAAGATCCAAACGCACGAAGATATGGTGTGGAACCGTGAAGGGGAACGAGTCGAGCAAATCAACTCCCTGCGTTATGAGCAGTTGGTCATTGATGAAAGCAGGTCCACGCCCACGGACGTAGAGGCCGCTGCTGACATGCTGGCAAGCAAGGCATCGGAGGCAGGTATTTCGCGGTTCGCGGACGGAGATGAGGCGCAAAAATTTTTGGAACGGCTTCGCTTTGCCGCTGCCTACTCCCCTGAACTAAGAACGACGGACAATCCCCTTGCACTAGCTTTGCGGCAACTTGCAAGAAACTGCACAAGTTTCACGGAGTTGCGAGAGGCGGCACGGAATGGCGGATTATTGGCTGCGCTCCAGTCGCAAGTTGATTGGAAGTTGCTGGACGAAATAGCTCCTGCCCATGTAACGCTGCCGAGCGGACGCCGGGCCAAAATTGATTATCAGGAAGGTCAGCCGCCATCGGTTGCCTCACGGTTGCAGGACTTTTTCGGGATGAAGCAATCGCCTGCGGTGGCGCGCGGAACGGTGCCGCTTACGGTGAAGCTGCTTGCTCCGAACCAGCGCCCGGTGCAGGTTACTACGGATCTCCTGAGTTTCTGGAAAAACCTTTACCCGCAGGTTCGGCGTGAACTGAGCCGCCGTTATCCTAAACATCCGTGGCCTGAAGTTCCGGCTTAGCTCCCCGCCGGCTTTCATTCAGAATGCGCTGCAGAATCAGCGGAATCTCGTAAACAGCGCGATTGTTGACCGAAGAGATCTTTTCTTTGAGCTTGGGGAACAGCCCTCCGGCAATCAGATCTCTCACAACACCTTCAATTTCCCGTAAGTTACCAAGAACGATACCGTAGCCTTTTTCGCGCAACCAGCGCGCGTTATAACGCTCTTGCGGAAGCGTCCAGTTATTCGACTCGACAATGACCGGCAAACCCGTGTGCAGCGCCTCGGAGATGCTGCCTGGACCTGGTTTGCCGATAAAGAAGTCGGCAAGCCGCATGAAGTAGGGGACCTGCTTCGTGAAACCCTCGACATATATCTTGTTCCGCGTTTGGAGGTGTTTCAGGCGCTCAATTAGCTTCTTATTGCGTCCGCAAAGCATAATCAATTGCAGATCAATGTCGGAGTTGCCGAGCCGCTCCGCCACGGAGAACATGACGTTTGATCCCTCACCGCCGAACAGGACTAACCCTGTGGGCAGGCTCTCATTGAGACCTAAACGGCGGCGCTCCCCTGCCCGGTCGATCCGTTGGTCCTCATAGAAATGGGGCCGGAGAATCATTCCGCTCACGCCGATAACGCGTGCCGGGGAAGCGCCCAGCCTTTCTGCTTGCCCGACAGCATAGGGAGTGCCGCAAATGAAATACTGCTCCTGCTTCTCCATCCAGAAGTGGGGCGGATAATCGGCGAGATCGGTCAGAATGGTGATGTAAGGAGTTCCGGGGCAAGCAAGCTCAAGGCTTTCGAACAAGGCCCGATTCAGGTTCGGGACCAGCGAGACAACCATATCCGGGTGACGGCTTCGCCAAAAGCCGGTAAGTAGTCGGACCGAGGGACGATGATACAGCCGGATGATTTCCTGCATGAGCGGAAGCCAGTAACCCGCGCCCCAGGTTAAGCCTCTGGCCAGCATCCGGTTATACAGGTCCTGAAGGCGAATACCCGTGATCTTGCGGAAGACATCGAGCGGATCAAGGACTTCCTGCAAGTTAACAAGTCTGATATCCCACCCATAGCCTTCGGCGGCGATAACCGACTGAAGCGCGGTGGCGGCGCTCCGATGACCGCCTCCGGCATCGAAGTAGACGAAATCAATTTTCGGGGTTGCAAGCAAATCTATATCCTAATTTCAAAGAGTTCACCAATCATTCGTAAAGCTGTCACAGCGCCGTAATATCTTCTCCTTTACAAAGGAAGTGGGAACACAGATATGAATAATTTCGTAGACTGTTTACCGGAGGGGCGTTTTTGTTTTTTATGACGGCCCACCACATTATGCTTCAGTTTATTGCCACTCGCGATCACAAACTGATGCGCAAAGTAAACAAGT
>JBJMGL010000371.1:0-12012 GCA_045807985.1 Bryobacteraceae bacterium | reverse complement strand
GGGCGGAACCGGACATTTTTCATGGCCGATTATGAAGGTCTGCGCCTCGTGCGCCAATCCACCTCGCTCGATACCGTGCTTACACCTTTAATGCGGCAAGGCAACTTCTCGGAAATCAGAACCCAATTGAGCCCCGCAGCGGCGTATCCCGGCAACATCGTCCCAACATCATCTCTATCACCGCAAGCACTAAGGCTGCTGCAGTACATGCCGCTGCCGAGCCGCCCCGGAATTAACAATAACTTTGAAGCGACCTATCCAAACAATGACCGCTTCAATCAGACGATTGACCGCCTCGATCAGAACATTGGCGACAAAAGCCGGTTCTACTTCCGGTACGCTCTGAACAACGAAGAGTACTTGACCGGCGCCACCGGCGCGTTCAACGGCACCTACCTGCCAGTCACGACCCGCAACTGGGTCTTCGGCTATACCCAGACCATAACGCCAAACATGGTGAACGATTTCCGCGTGGGCCGCCAGCACCTGGAGACCAATGCGCTGAATTACTGGTATGTAAACAACCTGAAAACAGCTGGTTCGGACCTAGGAATTCCAGGCTTTACAGGCGATGTAACTTACAGTAATCCAGGCATTCCAACTATCACCAACACCGGCTTTATGAGTCTCGGAAACGCTGCAACGAACTGGTTTCAGTTCGATACCACCTGGCAAGGCACTGATTCGCTGACGTATACACACGGCGCGCATACGTTGGTCGCGGGCGCGGAACTGCGAAAACTGATCACCTCGCGTTCAGCAGTGAACAGCGCAAACGGAGTCTTCAACTTCACGGGTTTCTATACCGGTTCCGCGCAAGCCGATTTTATGCTTGGTTTGGTGCAAAGCGTGACCACACCCGGTCCGGAGATTCGAAACCAGGTGGCCGAGTGGCGCGACGGTTTCTTCGTAGTCGATAACTGGCGAGCTACCAAGAGATTAACCGCCAATCTTGGCCTCCGCTACGAGTTGCCGACCGTTCCATACACCGTTAACGGCTATGCCGTTATTTTGAATCGCGAGCAAACCGCTCTGATTCCCCCCAATCCGCCGCAGCCCGGCTTTCACTTCATCAACCCCAACCATAAAAACTTTGCGCCCCGCCTCGGTTTAGCCTATCGCGTCACTGATAAAACGGTGGTTCGCGCCGGCTATGGAATTTACTACAATCCAAACCAGACCAACACTTTCACTTTTCTCAGCAACAATCCGCCTTTTAGCGCGGTCATAACATGTACCGGATCGGCAGCGGCGCCCATCACGTTCAATAATCCAACACCTGCGTCGGCCTGTGGTGTAGCCAGCCGTTTTAATATTATTTCGCCGAATCCGGATCTGCCCACTCCCTACATGAACCAATGGAGCTTCGGCCTGCAGCAGGGGCTTTGGAGTTCCGCCGCTCTGGATATTCAGTACATCGGTTCTCAGGCCACTCATCTGGACCGCAGCTACTACCCTAATACGCCGCTGCCTGGACCAGGCACTGTCAACGCACGTCGTCCCAATCCACGTTTTGCGGACATCCGCATCATCCAGAATGACGAGATTTCGAGCTACAACGGCCTGAGCATCACCTTGCGCCAACGCGTCAGTCACGGAGCGACGGCCCTGGTGTCTTATACCTGGTCGCACACCCTGGACGTTACAACAGATTCCAACGGAGGCGGCCCGCCGCAAGATCCCTACAACTGGCGCGGAGATTACGGCAACTCAAACTGGGATGTTCGTCACCGCTTTGTCGGCAGCTTCACCTACGCATTGCCCATTTTTGCGAACACGACAAATGGCTTTGTTAAAGCAGCGCTGGGCGGCTGGCAGACCAACGGAATCGTCACGCTGCAAAGCGGTTTTCCTTTCAACGTCACGGTTCCGGGCGATCCGGCCAACACCGGCCGAGGAGGCACCGAACGGCCAAACCTGATTGGCGCTGCGACCTCGAACTGTGGCCGTGGTCATCTTAACAATTGCATCAGCGGAGCGAGCGCCTTCGCCATTCCTGTATTTGCATACGGCAACTTCGGGCGCAACGTGCTCTACGGCCCAGGTCTCTACAACGTAGATTTCTCACTCTTCAAAAACTTCCGCTTCACCGAACGTCTGAACCTCCAGTTTCGTTCGGAGTTCTTCAATCTCTTCAACACGCCGGCGTTAAGTAACCCCAACGCGACCTTCAACGCAACCAACTTCGGAACAATTACTTCTACAAAGCGCGATAATCGTCAGATACAGTTTGCGTTAAAACTGCAATTCTAATGTTCAGACTTTTCTCCAAAAAACGGAAACAAGATATGGGTATCAACCGCCGCGACCTTCTCCGCCAAGGCGGTCTGATGACCTTGGCAGCCGGAGCATTTCCCGCTGCCAGCCCAGGAGCAAGCCATCCTGCCTCCAAAGGCACCGCCGATCTGTACCGCAAAATCGGAGTCCGGCCCCTAATCAACGCCCGAGGCACCTTCACCATCATCACCGGCTCACAAAGCTTGCCGCAGGTCAAGGGTGCGATGGAAGAAGCCTCCCGCGCCTACGTGCAAATGGACGAGTTGATGGCGGGAGTCAGCCAGCGCCTCGCTGAGTTAACGGAAGCGCCCTGGGGAATCGTCACCGCCGGTTGTTGCGCCGCTTTGACTGCTACCACCGCCGCCTGCATCGCGGGCAGCAACCCCGAGCGCATGCAACGCCTCCCTAACCTCGCGGGACTTAAGAACGAAGTCATTATCCCCAACTATTCCCGCAACGTGTACGATCACGCCATTCGTATGCTCGGCGTAAAAATCATCGAAGTCAAGGACCCGTCCGATCTCCAAACCGCCTTCAACGAAAATACTGCCCTCGTCTACATCATGGCCGGACCCGGCGACGAAGGCCCATTAGGGACAAAGGTAATGTCCGATGCAGCGCGGGTGCATAACGTGCCCGTTATCGTAGACGCCGCCGCCGAAGGCCTAACCATTCCGAATATTCACCTGCAACGCGGAGCAACGCTCGTTGCCTATAGCGGAGGCAAGTGCATCCGTGGACCGCAAGCCGCCGGTCTGTTGCTAGGCGACAAAGATCTCCTGCAATCCGTCTGGCTGAACAGCGCCCCGCACCACGCTTTCGGACGCTCGCTCAAAGTCGGCAAGGAAGAAATTATGGGCATGCTGGCCGCTGCCGAAGCCTGGAAAACCCGAGACCATGAAGCGGAATGGCGCGACTGGCAAAAGCAACTGGATTTCATCGCCTCGCGCGTTACCAAAACCAACGGAGTCACTACGCGGATCACTAAACCCGAAGGGTTGTCCAACCTGACGCCGTCCCTAGTTATTGAATGGGATGCCACGCAGTTAGGCATCACCGGCCAAGAACTCAGCAAGATCTTACTCGACACCGAGCCGCGCATCGTTCTCGGGGGCCAAACCGGAGTCCGGCCTGACCGCATGAAAAGCTCCGTCACGGTCACGCCCTGGATGATGATGCCCGGCGACGATAAAATCGTAGCCGACCGCCTCTGCGCCGTTCTGACCAATCACCCGAAGTTTGAAAACCCGTCCGTTCCGCAAGGCGAGCTGGCCTCGGTAGCCGGTCAATGGCAAGTCACCATGCAATTTGGCCGTGGCAGTGCCGAACATACGGTACTCTTTGAACAGAAAGGCCAGGATCTTCTCGGTACTCACCAAGGCGAATTCATCTCCGGCGATCTGACCGGATCAATCACCGCCAACCAGATTCACTTCCACAGCTCCCAAAGGATTGAAGGCCAACTTTTGACTTATCAGTTTGCCGGAACCGTGGAAGGCGACAAAATGTCCGGTAATGTCGACATGGGCGAATATGGAACTGCCCGCTGGACCGCCGAAAGGCATCAATACGAGAACCCCTACGGACGCCCGCGCCCCATCAAAAAAGCCTGACCTACAATAAGACTCAATGCCAAACAAATCAAATCGAAGAAACTTCATAGGCAAGAGCGCGACAGTTGCCGCCGCAGCCGCCGCGGGAACGAAAACCGCCGCCGCGCAATCCGCAACCGGCAAAAAGGTCTGGTGGCCGAACGGAAAAGCACCGGAAAAACCACAATTGTTCAGTCCTGCCGTCTCGTATGGCAACCTGCTTTTTCTCTCCGGTGTCGGCGCTCATTTCGAAGGCGACATCAAAGCACACACCAAGCATGTTTTAGACGAGCTTGAACAAAAACTGCAAGCCTGCGGTTCATCCATGAACAAAGTCTTAAAAGCGCAAGTCTACTTGGCTGACTTGAAAGACTACACCGCCATGAACGAAGTGTTTCTAGGACGATTCGGCTCAGAGCCTCCTGTTCGTACAACCGTATCCGTTGCTGGCGTACCTGGCAAATCGCTAGTGGAAATTGACCTGATTGCCTATATATAGCGTCTCAATACCCGCTGCAAATGGGAAACTGGAGCCACCCGCCGGGATCGAACCGGCGACCCTCTCATTACGAATGAGATGCTCTACCAGCTGAGCTAGGGTGGCTCGTAACTTTGACATTTCTAGTTTAACTCACCAATTTGCCCGCCGGATACTCTAAAAAGGAGATGCCCTTAGTTAAAGTAAAAGCCCTGCAGGAACTTCCGCCGGGCGATGTGGTGGAAGTGCAAAACGGCGAAGCCACCTATGTCGTCTGCAACGTCCAAGGATCATTGCGCTGTTTGGAAGGAATCTGCCCTCACGCTGGCGGTCCATTAGGACAGGGCAATCTTAGCGGAAATCAAATTGTCTGCCCTTGGCACGAGTGGGCCTTTGATACTGCCACCGGCGTAAACGACTACGACGAAGATTTAACGCTCAAGACATATCCCGTGGTGGTTCAGGACGGCACCGTCCTGATCGACGTACCTTAGCCGCCTTGCCCGAGCTCCCCGAAGTCGAAACCGTGGTGCGCTCCGTCCGGCCGCACATTCTTGGCAAGAAGATCCTGGCGGCTTCTTTCGGCTCACACCGTGTGACCCGCGCCGACCATGAAGAAACAAGGCAAGCTCTGACCGGTGCCACGGTCACGGACGTGCGGCGTCGAGGCAAACAGATCCTGATTGACGTTGACCGCGGCCTGCTATACGTCCATCTCGGAATGACCGGAAAGCTGCTCTGGAACGCACCGCCCACTAAGTACACGCGCGCCCAATTGCACTTTGAAGATGGCCTTCTCCTTTACGAGGATACGCGAATGTTCGGGCGCGTCGAGTTCTTTACTGTTGTTCCCGACATGCTCAGTCGCGTCGGACCTGACGCACTCACGGTCTCTTTCGAAGACTTTTACACCCGGCTGAAACGCCATAAAGGAAGAATCAAAGCCGTCCTGCTCAATCAGGCCTTCTTGGCCGGTGTCGGAAACATCTACGCCGACGAGTCGTTATTTGCCGCCGGAGTTCACCCGAGAACGGCAACGCAACGCCTATCAAAAGCGCGCGCCCAGAAGCTACACGTGCATCTTCTCGAAATCCTGGAAGCCGCTATCCAACACCGAGGCTCCTCTATTGCTGATTACGTTGATAGCACCGGCGAGAGGGGCAGCTACCAACAGCTACACAACGTTTACGGAAGAAAGGGAGAATCCTGTCCCCGCTGCGGCACGCTCATTCGCCGCATTGTGCTGGCGCAACGTGGAACTCACTTCTGTCCGCGCTGCCAAAAACCCTGAGGTTTCTCACGCGGCCGCAGCGGCGGCCTCCGCTCCACGCGCGGAGGTCTTTCACCTGTCGGTCTGCGCTCCGGCCGCGCTTCCACCGGTTGTTCCTCTTCCATCTTCACGGACTGCCGAACGACATCCGCCACCTCCGCGACAATCTTCATATTCTTCACGTCATGCACCCGCACAATATGAGCCCCGTGAAGAATGCAAGCCGCCACTGCCCCCGCAGTGGCGAATTCCGTCTCTTGCGGCTGCTCCTTCCGAAGGAAGGACTTCCGCGAAGGGCCTATGGCAATCGGCAGATCAAACGCCTTCAGCGCACCGAGTTGAGCGATAATCTCAGAATTCTGTTCCCGCCTCTTGCCAAAACCGAGACCGGGATCAATCACTAGTTGATGTTTCTCCACCCTGGCCTGACGTATCCGGTGCAACGCTGCTTCCAGATCAATAGTAATTGACCGCATCAGATCCTTCATCGGCGGCAGCTTGGCCCACGTCTCAGGCGTACCGCGCATGTGATTCACAATTAATCCCGCATCATACTTCGTGATCACCTTCGGCAACTGCAGATCCAGCAGAACCCCGCTCGGATCATTGATGATCTCCGCCCCGTGCTCCAGCGCCTTTTCCGCCACGCCAGATTTATAAGTATCTACTGAAATCGGAACATTCAATTTGCCGCGCAGCCGCTTCAACACGGGAACCAACCGCCGCAACTCTTCCGCCTCAGAAACCCGTTGTGACCCCGGCTTGGTGGATTCCGCGCCGATATCCACAATGTCCGCGCCCTCATCTTCCATTTCCAAAGCCCGCGCAAATGCGCGATCTGGATCAGAATAATTCCCGCCATCCGAGAACGAGTCAGGAGTCACATTAAGAACGCCCATAATCAGCGTTCGTTCTCCCAGAACCAGCTCCCGGTTCTGCAATTTCCAGTGGTAACGCTTTTCCATCCCTGCCTTTGAGTGTGCCAGATGCTTGTAAGAGGAGGTCCACAAACCACTACGGAGCCGCCTGTCGAAAACTTTGCAGCTCCTCTGCCCCTTGGCGGTGAGCCTGCATGATCTGACGGCCAGAGGCGAGATGTTCCTCAATGAGCGATGACATTGTTGGGTGGCTTTGGCGTAACTGGTCCAGGTATATTTGGCCTGTTTCCTCAGAGCACTCCGTCAACGGTCCTCCCCAGTTAGCCCGCGCGCCCTTCAAAAAATCTTGCACCATCCTCTGCATGATTTGTTCCAGCAAAGCGGAAAGCACCTTGCCTGAGATACCGGCAGCTCGTAAAGCCTGCTGCGCCGCAACCAGCAGCGGCATCGGAAGAGCAGTCGCTAAAAGCTCTGAAGCAAAAAGAAGATGTTTGCTGTCCGGAAGAATCTCATTGGAGCGAACCTCATTCCGTTCCAGAAACTGACGAATCTGCCGAACCGCTTTCGCCTGTCCCTCCACGGCAAACCAACTCCCCTTCTTATGTGTCGGCAGACTCATCAAAGTGGCCACAGCAGCGCCTTTACTCGTTAACGCGGAAAGCTCGTCAACAGGCAGCCAACTCTCACATAGCACAAACGACAGATCCTTGAAGATGAGTTCAGAGGAGCATAGCTCGTCCACGACACGAGGCACCGAAGTATCAGGCACGCGAAGCAAAATCAAGCTCGCCGCCTGCAACTCCTCATAATCAGCGACTGCGTACCCCGCCTTCAGCATGTTGGAAACTCTACGCGCTACTCGAAGCACCGTGGATTTTACAGGGCCGAGTTCCTCAACCAGCTTCGGCAGGTGCAAGACGGTGGACTCGGTAGAATTACCCTCTACCACCAGTCCGAGTTGCAACTGCTTCTTCATAAATGCCGCTGGTTTTCAATGCCTTGATGCGGTCTCGAAACTGCGCGGCTTTCTCAAACTCGAAAATCTTTGCCGCCTCGCGCATCTTAAATTCAAGCTCTGCAATCAAAGCATCCCGCTCTTCGGAGGTCAGCTCCACTTCCGGCTCTGACTCAACCTCTAGCGGCACTGTCACATAGTCACCTTCCGCAACCGCCACTAGGCTCATATCGATCGGTTTCACAATCGTTTGTGGCGTAATACCATTTGCTTCGTTATACGCCTGTTGAATGGCCCGTCGCCGCTCCGTTTCCTGTATCGCTCGCCGCATGCTGTCGGTGATCACATCCGCATACAGCACGGCCCGGCCATGGATATTACGGGCCGCGCGCCCCATCGTCTGAATCAACGATCCGCTCGAACGCAGAAACCCTTCTTTGTCCGCGTCCAGAATCGCTACCAGTGTTACCTCGGGTAAATCCAGTCCTTCGCGCAGCAAATTAACGCCGATTAGGACATCATATGTGCCTCGGCGCAGATCACGAAGAATTTTGATCCTGTCCAGCGTACTCACCTCTGAATGTAAATACGCGCATTTCACCCCAACCTCGGTGTAATACTCTGAAAGGTCCTCCGCCATGCGCTTTGTTAGAGTCGTTACCAGAACACGCTCATTCCGCTCTACCCGCAGCCGGATTTCATGCAGCAGATTATCCACCTGGCCCTTAATCGGGCGAACATCAATTTCCGGATCAATCAAACCCGTAGGCCGGATGATCTGCTCCACCACCACGCCACACGATTTCGTCAGCTCATAAGGTCCCGGAGTCGCCGAAACATAAATCACCTGGTTTACCCGGTGCTCAAACTCCTCGAACATGAGAGGCCGGTTATCGCGCGCCGAAGGAAGCCGAAACCCATACTCAACCAAAGTATTCTTCCGGGACCGGTCGCCATGGAACATTCCTTGCAGCTGAGGCACCGTTTGATGGCTCTCATCGATAAACAGCAGGGCATCATTGGGCAAATAATCCAGCAGCGTGGGCGGAGCTTCCCCCGGTAATCGCCCCGAAAAGTGCCGGGAATAATTCTCAATCCCATGGCAAAACCCAATCTGCTTGATCATCTCCAGATCAAACATCGTACGCTGATAAACCCGTTGCGCCTCGATCAGCTTGCCGTTGCTCTCCAGTTCCTTGTGCCACCATTGCAGCTCACTCTCAATACTCCGCATCGCCTGCTCACGCGTAGGCGCATCCATCACATAATGCGTCTTCGGATAGATCGGCAAGCGCTGGTAAGTCTGTTTCACCTGCCCAAGAATTGGGTCGATCTGGCTCAGAGACTCAATCTCATCTCCCCATAACTCGATCCGGTACGCATTGTCTTCGTAAGTAGGGTACAGCTCCACCACATCGCCGCGAACCCGAAATGTGCCGCGTCGGAAATCATGATCGTTGCGCTCGTAAAGAATCTCCACCAGCCGGCCCAGCAGTTCCTTCCTGCCGATCCGCTGCCCCTTTTCGAGCATCAGCAGCATGCCGTAGTAAGCTTCCGGCGACCCCAGGCCATAAATACAACTGACGCTCGCGACAATGACGCAATCCCGCCGCTCAAACAGGGAGCGCGTAGCGGACAGACGCAGCTTATCCAGCTCGTCGTTGATGGTTGCTTCCTTTTCGATGTAGATGTCGCCTGATGGTATATATGCTTCCGGCTGGTAATAGTCGTAATAACTGACAAAATATTCGACCGCGTTGGAAGGAAAGAACGTCTTGAACTCGTGATAAAGTTGCGCCGCTAGAGTCTTGTTATGCGCCAGCACGAGCGCCGGTCTGTTGCAAGCTTCCATCACCTTGGCCATGGTGAAGGTCTTTCCCGAACCTGTCACACCAAGCAGCACCTGATGCTGTTCGCCCTCCATGACGGCCCGTGTCAGTTGCTCAATCGCACTCCCCTGGTCGCCGCGCGGTTGATAATCGATGCCTAATTTAAATGGCACCTTCCAAGTATAGAAGGGATGTCATTCCACTACCGGCAGGCAGTAAATGCGTTCTCGTTCCGCATTGAACTCACAACCGAGCAACGCCACGCACGCCACTAAATACAACCAAATAATCAGCACGATCACGGTATAAATGCTGCCGTAAAAAATGTTGTAGTTCGCCAGATGATGAACATACCAGGCGAACCCCGCCGTGGCTAGCAGCCAGAACAGTGTAGCAATGCACGCTCCCGGCCAAACCCTCCAGAACCGGGCGCCGATACTGGCCCTTAACCGATCTGGCTCGGAACGATGACTCGGCCCAAAGAAATACAGCAATCCCGTGACAAAAACAGTCGTGCCGAACGCTACGAGATAGCGTACGAATCGCCACACAAATTCTAATGGCCCGTTCAACTCCGCCAGCCCGATTTGATTCACAATCGCCGCCTCGATCCGGTTGCCAAAGATGATTAGCGAAGAGGCCCCCACTGCCGGCAGCGCCGC
Organism: Bryobacteraceae bacterium; assembly: GCA_045807985.1. Classification (GTDB taxonomy): domain Bacteria; phylum Acidobacteriota; class Terriglobia; order Bryobacterales; family Bryobacteraceae; genus Bog-105. The sequence goes on along the minus strand of JBJMGL010000371.1, from coordinate 2,071 downwards.
AATCAAAACCAAAAAGATAGCCATGGAGCGCTGCTTTAGGAAAGGGCGGCCCGACGGTATTCGGTAAGCGGCCTGAAACCCCTCCATTAAACTCATCATCGCGCCCGAACCCGCCCACAGGGATAACACCGTCGCCAGGAGCGGGATCGTGACGGGCTTGGTGGCTCTCTCCCGCAGCCGCGACAGGATGATCTCTTCCGTTCCCGGCGGCACAATCTCCCGCGCCGCGTCCGCAATAACATGTACTACCGACTGAGCATTTACATGAATCAGAATGGCGGTAAGCGTAGTCAGAATCGGAAACAGAGAAAGAAAAAACGAGTAAGCCGCGCCTTTGGCAATGCCAAAACAGTTGTCCTCATAAGCCGCCACAAATGCTCGTCGCAGCAGCCAGAAGTTGCGCGCCAGCCAGCTTGGCTGGGTAAGAACCAACGGAGGCCGCGCCTGCGTAAAAGCAGTACTCGACGTAGTTTGAACACTTTCCGGCACAGAAGACGTGGTTCGCTTGGTTATTCTAAAAATTTAAGCATATCAACCGAACGCCTAATGAATGCCACTATTTGAACTGACCCGTCAACTGATCGACATCGAATCCATCACCCCCAACGAGCGTGAGATCGGCAACTTCCTTTGGCATCTTCTCTCAAACCTGGCGAGTCGTTTCGGAGGTAAAGCGGAGCGCATGCCGGTCGAAGAAGAGCGTGACAACATCTTTGTCCACTTCGGAAACCCCGTCGTCGTGCTCTCGACCCATATGGACACGGTTCCTCCTTTCTTTTCCTCGCGGGAAGACAACGATCACATTTGGGGCCGGGGTGCCTGTGACACCAAGGGCATTATTGCCGCGATGATCACCGCCGCCGAACAACTCCTCGAAACCGGTACCAGAAACTTCGGCCTGCTCTTCGTCGTCGGTGAAGAGCGAAATAGCGCGGGCGCTCATCTTGCAGCGCAAACCTCGCGCGGCAGCAAATACATTATTAATGGCGAGCCAACCGATAACAAGCTGGCTCTCGGATCAAAAGGCGCCCTACGTTATGAAATCGTGGCGCGGGGCCGTATGGCGCATTCTGCTTATCCCGAACTAGGCGAGTCGGCCATCGAAAAACTGCTGGACGCCCTTGAAAGAATTCGTCGTGTGCCCCTGCCCACTGACCCCATCCTAGGCAAAAGCACGTTAAATATCGGAACCATTCAAGGTGGCCGCGCGCCAAATGTTATTCCGGACAGTGCCATGGCCGAAGTGTTCATCCGAGTCGTCGGCGACGTAACAGATCTTCGCGGAGCTATCGAAAAAGCCGCACGGCCGGAGGCTGAAGCCAAGGAAGCCTTATTTATCCCAGCCGTGCATCTCGGCCCGCTGGATGGCTTCGACAGCACAGTAGTGGCCTTCACCACAGACATTCCGGCTTTCGGGGACGCCTGGGGCCAACCTTTCCTGATTGGACCCGGCAGCATCCACGTAGCGCACACCGCGGAAGAGCGCATCCCCAAGTCACAATTAGTTGAAGCTGTTGACATTTACAAAAAACTTGCTCGGACACTACTGCAGTGAGCATCGGACAACTCACGACCCTTAGGGCAAGCCCGCATAAGCGTAACTCAATAGAGGTGAAAGCGGGATCTGCCTATTCTTTACTTGCTTGAACGAATAAGTCTGGAGGAGCGCTTGGTGTACAAAAGGCTGAACTCGGCTAGGCCAATGTGGCTTGCTTCTTCGTCCGCCTCCTGCACCGCAATCGCTTTGCTCTCAATTGGCAGAATGAGCGGTAGCCGCGCGACCTACTCGCCATCACTGACCGAGGGAAACAGAAGCTCGAAAGTGGTCCCGGCCCCAAGCTCGCTCACAACGTTGATCGCGCCTCCGTGCGAGCGCACAATCCCACTAACCACCGCGAGCCCCAGACCTCGGCCCGAAGCTTTCGTCGTGAAGAACTGATCGAAGATCCTGGCGCGTGTCTCAGCAGTCATACCGCAGCCCGTATCGGAGACTGTCAGCCGCACGTACTCGCCGGGCGGCAGATTGGCCCGGTTGTTAACTGCGCAATCCGGGTCGAGACTCACTCTATCG
>JBJMGL010000370.1:0-5518 GCA_045807985.1 Bryobacteraceae bacterium | reverse complement strand
TGGCGGCAAACCCGGTGAAAGGGATTAAGACAGCGAAGTAAAGTTCATAAAAAGGAACGCGGCTCATTGTCAGATGGGCCAGAGTGAGGGAACTATGTTCGACCAAACATTTGTGGATGGGACGCAGAAGACGAAGAATAAGTACACCATCGTCATTTCTTTGTTGCTTCAGAGCGCCATTATTGGCGTTCTGATTCTGATCCCGCTGATTTATACGGAAGCGCTTCCGAGCGCTCAGCTAAAAAGTATGCTGGTGGCTCCCCCGCCGCCTCCACCACCTCCGCCTCCACCACCGCCTGCTGCTCCCAAACCAGTGGTGCAGAAGCCCGTGGTGCGGCAATTCGTAGCTAACCAGTTAATGGCTCCGAAAGTCATTCCAAAACAGATCAACAAAATTGAAGAAGCGGCTCCTCCGCCCGATGTTTCCGCTGGCGTGGTCGGCGGCACGGGCGATGCGGGCGGCGCTGTCGGCGGCGTGCTGGGCGGCGTGATTGGCGGTGTTCCGAGCGCCGCGCCTCCTCCTCCCCCGCCGCCCAAGGCAAAGCCTACCGGTCCGGTGCGGGTTGGCGGACAGGTCGCTGAAGCGAACCTGATCCGGCGCGTGCAACCGACTTACCCCGCGCTCGCGAAATCAGCTCGCGTGTCGGGCGCGGTTGAGTTCACGGCTGTGATCAGCAAAGAAGGCAATATCGAAAATCTGCAACTGGTTCGCGGGCATCCGCTTCTAGTAAATGCCGCGAAAGAAGCAGTGTTGCAGTGGAAGTACAAACCGACGATGCTTAACGGTCAGGCGGTGGAAGTAGTCACCAGCATTATCGTTAACTTTACGTTGAGCCAGTAGATAGGGAGTTAGTTAGGTTAGTTATCGATTCAACTTAGGAGATAAAGAAAGATGGTTTTACAACTTCAAGTATGGGCACTCTGGTTATTCCAGGAAGGTGAAGGAATTAGCTTCGATCCGCGCACGGTTTGGGGCAACATGAGTCTGATTGACAAGGGCATTGTGCTGATTCTGTTCATTATGTCCGCCTGGTCGATTGGCGTGATGATTGATCGCGTGATCGCTTACAGCGCCGCGCGCAAACAGTCGCGGGCTTTTGCTCCGGCAGTCGCGGGCGCGTTGCGCGAAGGCAAGCTGGATGAAGCTATTAAAATTGCTGACCGATTCAATAAAAGCCATTTGGCGAAAGTGGTCGTTGCCGGATTACAGGAATTTAAAGCTCATCAAATGAGTGCTGAAATTCCGGGTGAAGACATTGAAGCTTCTCGCCGAGCTTTGGAACGCGCCGAAGCGATTGTGCATGCCGAATTAAAGCGTGGCGTTAGCGCCCTGGCCACCATTGGATCGAGCGCGCCGTTCGTTGGTTTGCTGGGAACAGTTATCGGTATTATGAACGCGTTCAAGAGCATTTCAACATCGAAGTCAACCGGTATTGGTGCGGTTGCTGGTGGTATTTCAGAAGCCCTGATTACGACTGCTCTAGGATTGCTGGTGGCGATTCCCGCGGTTTGGATGTTCAACTACTTCACAAACCGTATTGAAGCCTTCGATGTCGAGATGGGTAACTCCAGCTCGGAGTTGATTGACTACTTCCTAAAACGTACTCAGGCAAGAGTTGCCGCTAAGTAAAGCAGCGGAGTTGAATTATTAGGTTGAATCGAAGACAGGAGCGGGCGATGAACCAACCGCTCCTGATCTTATCGGGTTCTCAATCTAAGAAGATGTATTTGCTAACTTGAGGAGTTAAAAATGAAGCTACCCAAAGCACCGCCGGTGGTCTCGGATATTAATGTCACGCCCATGGTAGACGTGATGCTGGTTTTGCTGATTATCTTTATGGTGATCACGCCGATGTTGTCGAAAGGTGTAAACGTCAACATGGTGAAAACCAAAAATCCCATCAAAATGGTAGAAGCCGATAAGGAAGACGCTATTTTGGTTGCGATTACTCGTGATGGAAAAATTTTCTTGAGTCCTGGTAATACTTTAATGCAGCCTGATCAGCTGGCGTCCAAGGTCAAGGACCTTCAGCAGAATCGCAGCGATAAAACGGTCTATATTAAAGCCGATGCGCGCGCCCGATTTGCTGGCGTTACAGATGTAATCGACAATTTGAGAAATGCGCAAGTTGATTCAGTTGGTCTGCTCACAGAGGAAATAAAAGACAACAAAAAGAGTTTAGCTCTCTAATTTTTCACGAAAGGATTTCTACTTTCTATGTCAATGGCAGTTGGCGGCTCCGGAGGAGCCAAGGCGGATATTAATGTCACGCCGCTTATCGACGTTTTGCTTGTTCTTCTGATCATCTTTATGGTGATCACGCCTCTTACACCACACGGTCTCGATACGCTGGTTCCGCAGCCTCCGCCGCCGAACCAACCGCCACCGCCCCCTTCGCAAGACCCAACGATTGTGGTGGATGTGAAGAAGGACCATAGCATAGAGATCAATGGTCAGCCGGTCAGTGACGCTGATCTGACAGGCAAATTAGAGGACATTTTCAAGACGCGGGCCACAAAGGTGCTCTTTGTTAAGGGAGATCCCGATCTTGATTACCGGTATGTCGCACTAGCAATTGATGCTGCGAAAGGTGCTGGTCTGGACAAGGTTGGTATTATGACTCCCAAGGTCGAAGCGGGTCAATAGAGCGGAGAGGCGCGAAATGCAAAAAACAAAACTACTGATACTCGCCTTAGGGGCGGGCCTGGTTGTTTTTACCACTGGTTGTGAAAAGCTTCAGTCGCGCGACCAAATGAACAAGGGCGTGCAGTCTTACAAGGCGCTTAAATACGCGGATGCGGCGAAGCATTTCCAGCAAGCCGTTCAACTCGACCCAACGAACCAGAATGCACAGTTGTATTTAGCCACATCCTACATGACGCAATGGGTGCCGGGCGTTGATTCACCGGATAATAAGAAGAATTACAACATGGCGCAACAAGAGTTCCAGAATATCTTGAAAAAAGAGCCATCGAACTCCTTGGCTTTGGCGTCCTTAGCGTCCATGGCCTATAACTCGGCAGCGGCTGGTTCCCCGGAACAGAAAACGGCGGCATTGGAAGAAGCAAAGAAGTGGAACCAGCGCCGTATCGAGGCGAATCCGAAGGAATCGGAAGCCTACTATTACTTAGGGGTCATCAACTGGTCCCAAGCTTTCCCGGCGATTCAGACGGTTCGCGTTGAGCAGAAGATGAGTCCTGCTGATCCAGGTCCCATCAAAAACCCCAAAGTCAGGCAGGAACTTCAAGCGAAGTACTCAGCCATGATTAATGAGGGCATTGAAAACTTGAAAAAGTGTCTGGAGCTTGATAAGGAAAATGAAGACGCAATGTCCTACATGAACCTGCTTTTGCGCAAAAAGGCTGATTTGGAAAACTCGCCTGATGCGTCCAAGGCCGATATCGCGCAGGCGGAAGACTGGTCCAATAAATCAGTTGACATGAAGCGGATTAAAGCGGCCCGTCCCGCCAAAAAAGAAGCTGCTTAGTATTTATTTTTACGGAGCGCTCCGCAGTTAGTGGAGCGCTCTTTGCCTATCCCCCTTAGTTCAGATAGTAAGTTCTGTAGAGCGTGTCCCGCTGTTTCGGCGTAAAGCCCGCGTCCCGAATCAGCCGCCGTAGTTGTTCCTCTGTTGCTTGGTGATGCGTGCCGGCAGCGGAGACAACGTTCTCCTCAATCATGATGCTTCCCACATCATTCCCGCCGAAGCGCAGGCCAAGCTGGCAAACTTTTAGGCCGGGAGTGACCCAGGACGCCTGGATATTCCGGATATTCTCTAGGTAAACACGCGATAAGGCCAGCATCTTCAAATACTCAACTGCGGTTGCTTCCTGTTTAACGAACCTGCCAAGGGAGGTGTGCTCGCGCTGAAAGAACCAAGGAATAAAGGCCGTGAACCCGCCCGTGTCTTCTTGAATGTTACGGACGATTTCTAAATGGTTCATCCGGTGCTCAATCGTTTCGCCCGTGCCAAACATCATTGTCGCGGTAGTTCGTATTCCCAGCGCGTGCGCTGTCCGATGAACGTCGATCCATTCTTTTGTAGAGCACTTCAACCGGCTGATGCGATACCGTACGGAGTCATCTAAAATTTCAGCTCCGCCGCCTGGAATCGAATCAAGGCCAGCGTCGCGCAGCCGGGCAATCGTGTCCCTCAGCGTAAGGCCGCTTAGTTCGGCAATATTGACAAGTTCGGGAGCGGAAAAGCAATGGCACCAGATGTCGAAGCGGGACTTGATGGTCCGCAGCAGGTCTTCGTACCACTCGATTTTCAATTCAGGATGAAGACCACCCTGCATGAGAATGCCAGTGCCGCCAAGATCCACCGTTTCCTGAATTTTACCGAGAATTACCTCGGTCGGCAGGAGATAACCTTCCTTGCTGCCGGGCGCTCGGTAGAAAGCGCAGAAGCTGCAGTACTCCGTGCAGAAATTGGTGTAGTTAATATTGCGGTCAATGATGTAACTGACAATGCCTTCTGGATGAATGCGCTTGCGTACCGCGTCCGCTTCCATGCCCATGCCCACTAAATCATCACTGCTGAATAGATCCGTCGCCTGCTGTCGAGTTATCATGCCGCACCTTCCAGGATATCTGGATGCCAAGCAGGCCGATGGAGGCGCGCCAGTCCGAGAAATGCCTCTAAACCGTTTTGTTCTCTCCGGCCCAAATCAAAGCGGATGAACTCCGTCAGGTATCGCTCGGCCAGTTTTTTGGTAATACCTCGCTTGCTGTGTTCCGCTTCAATGATGTCATCGAGGTGAGCTTTGCCAAACTCGTAGGAATTCCGTTTCACCTGAGAAAGGAAAACGGCTGGCAGGCCCGGCTTCCCGGCCCAAGCCGCGAAGACCATGGGAAGGTTCGTCAGCGCAAGCCACTCGGAGCCGAGGTCTAGCCATTCGTAGGGCAACGCTGCGGGTTGGACCTGTAAAGCGGGGTCACCGATAATGAGTGCCGCATCCGCACTCGCGAGCATTTCCTCCAACTCCGGCGCGTGGCGATGGATATGTGGCTCAACCCCGTACCGTTCCCGCAAGATTACTTTTGCGAGTTGCACGGATGTCCGGGAACTTGCATCCGCGGCCAGGGTACGAATCTGGCGGAACGGAACACGTGACACCAGCAAAATGCTTCGTACCGCGCCATGACAGGCGATACCCACATCGGAAACAATCTGCAATTGTTGCCGGGCAATCTCGACGACCGGTACAAGCCCAACTTCAATTAAGTCATTTTCCACCTGCTCGGCGCAAACAGCAGGGATGGAAAAGGAAAGATCCACAGCCTCCTGCTGATCACCGTGCAGCATGCCCCAGACGAGCGGGACCGTATTCAAGTAACTGACTGCGCCCACACGGACCTTGGGATGATTCTGTCTCAACTTTTAGTGTACTGAGATGGCGGCGAACGATAAGGGAACTATCTAATCAAAGCGGCACGATCGTGCGTCGGCAAGAGCGGTTCAATAATATAACGCACGCTCATCGCTTTATGTATCGCTTATAATCCTTTGCTGCT
>JBJMGL010000369.1:0-11754 GCA_045807985.1 Bryobacteraceae bacterium | reverse complement strand
TTCGCCTCCGGGCAAGAGGCCAAGGCGGCACCCAGTTGCACGGCACGGTAAGTACGGCGCGCATCGCCCAAAGCCGCCGTACTCCACTGCTGTTGCGCCCAGCGTACCGGATCAGAAAAGGAACTCAGAACCACGTGCCCAGACTAAGACACCCGGCAAAATGTGGGTAAGGACAAGGCCTGAAGGCGAGGGGTTTCCACCATCCCCGAGGGGGACACTAATAGATGATGAGCATCCGAACGACCGTCACACTCGATGACGACGTTCTGGAGTAGGTTAAGCGCGAAAGCTGCTCTCGGGGAGTCTCATTTCGGGACACACTGAATGATCTGCTACGGGTGGCGCTGCTGAACCTGGAGCAGAAACTCCGTCGCTATAAGCTCAAAATTAAACCCACTCACATGGGGCATCAGACTGGTTTGAACTATGACGATGTCGAGTCGCTCCTCGAATATGGCGAAGGCGAACGGCATCCCTGACCATCCCGGATGCCAAAGCTACTGTAATGCTTGCAGCAGTTCGGTGCGCACCGGCCAGACTCCGATCAGGTGGTGGTTTGCCACTTGAAAGCTGCCCGCCGTCAACAATCCAGTGAGATCTGCCGGATTTGGCTGTTGGCGCTCCCTCCCTAATTCCAGTTTCAGCATCTTGGTCTGAATCTCCCATTGGCTGCGAACGGTTTCGGCGGCGGTCTCCGTTTCACAAGCCGCATCCAATTGCAATTTGAATACTGAACCGGTCCCTTCGGCGGCGGCATCGAGCGAAAGCACAACAGGATGCGAGGATTGCAAGGTAAGGGCGAAGATTCGCAAGGCAAGGGGAAGGCCAACCGGGTTTTTTAGCAAGCTTTCCGATAAGCTGACCCAGACGGGCTGCGGCGGCAATGGCGTATTTGGCCTCCGGCCTGGCGGCTTTAGTTGACTGATTCCATTCGGGTCAGCGCCGATTGCCAAAGCAAGCACGTCGGGTTGGATGGGAAGAAGCCCAGCCCAACGGCCAGTCTTAATATTGGGAACTTTGCAAAGATCGCCAGTACACGTACCGCCGTGCAACTTAGCATATTGGCGCAATTGATCCCAGTGGAACCGCCCCTGTAGCAGAAAAAAAAGCTGATCGCCCTGTGCTTCTCCCCCTAGAACATCCAGATCGTTTGCGTAATCAAAGCCTGTTTCCCGGACGAAGTTTTCATAGTCGGGGTCATGGCGGATCTTTACGCCCTCCAGCACCTTTAACATCCCTGCTCTTCGCAAGAGCCCAAAATCCGCAAAGAACATCGTCCGGTCACCTGACGGGAGCAAAGCAAATAGATCTTCATTCGAGCGCACAAAGCGGTGCCGGTAGGAGTGAATACCGAGAACAACGGCTGCTATCAAAAGGAGAAGCGCCGCTCCTATGGTCAGTGACTTGAATCGGTTGCGCAGAGAAAACCTTATGCTGCCGCCATTTCAGCAGCTCGTGATGTCTTCCAGAGCGCCATATAAGGTTTCAACTCTTCCATCATGCCAGCAAACTGGTTGAGATTCAAAGATTGAGCGCCATCGCTCATGGCCTTTTCAGGCTGCGGATGCGCTTCGACAATCAGACCATCCGCGCCAATGGCAACCCCCGCGCGCGAAAGCGCCGGTACTAGGCTGCGCTTGCCCGTTGCATGGCTGGGGTCGAGAATCACAGGCAAATGCGAGAGTTCGTTGAGCACCGGAATGGCGGTGATGTCGCATGTGTTCCGCGTAGCGGTCTCAAACGTCCGGATACCGCGTTCACAAAGAATAACGTTTGGATTTCCATGCGCTACGACGTATTCCGCCGACATAAGCAACTCCTTGATGGTGGAACTCAGCCCGCGTTTCAACATGACCGGGCGATTGGTTTTTCCTAGCGCCTTCAGCAACGCAAAATTTTGCATGTTGCGAGCGCCGATCTGCAAAATGTCAGCGTATTCAGCCACCATTTCCACATCGCGATCACTCATCACTTCCGTGACAATGCCGAGACCGGTTTCGTTCTTAGCTTTTTGCAGCAGTTTCAGGCCATCTAGTTCCATACCTTGAAAATCGTAAGGTGAAGTGCGCGGCTTGAAAGCGCCGCCGCGCAGGAACTTGGCTCCGTGCTTGGCAACCGAGTGCGCGGCTTCCAAAATCTGCTTTTCACTCTCGACCGAGCACGGCCCGGCCATTACGACAAAATCATCGCCGCCGATCTCGACTCCGTTTGCAAGCACCTGGGATTTCGTTGAGCGAAACTCCCGGCTGACAAATTTATAAGGAGCAGAAATACGAACTGCCTTTTCGACCTGCGGCATCGATTCCAGCGACTCAAGACAGGCGGTTACGTCACCGACGCCGATGGCGGCAATGACTACGCGCTCCTCGCCTTGAATGGAGTGGACTTTATAGCCGAACTCGTGAATACGCTCGCAAACGGCGTCCACCTCCGCCTTTGTGGAATGAAGTTTTATGGAGATGATCATGGTTTTCTCCATCATTGCATCAAACCGGAACTGATAAAATTAGGTTTCGGCAACAATGAGATGGGCTTTATCCCTCGCCGTCCTGGGAACAGCCGCGTTGATGGCGGGCGTTCCTGCTAGTCGGACCAAACCTCCCTCAAAATCCTCCGCTAAACCGGCAGCCGGCAAGTCCTCGGGTTCTCCTAAGACGGCAAAGGTTCGCGGCCGCGGCAAAGCGCCCGCCCGCGCTCTTCGAGCGCCGCCGCCTCCGAGCTACCAACTACACCCCGACCCGGAGCGTTATCAACAAATTCAGCAAGCGCTTGCGGATCGAGGCTACTTTAAGGGCGAGGTCAACGGCACTTGGGGGGATGACTCGACCGATGCCCTCCGGAAATTCCAAGCCGATCAGAAACTGCCGGACGACGGTAAAATTACGGCATTAAGCTTAACGGGCTTGGGGCTAGGTCCGCGTCATGACGGTTCCACAGCTAGTACGGTGCCGGTTCCAGCGCCTGATCCTCCCGGGACCGTTGTTACGCCTCAGAGCACAACTCCCCCGGAATTTCCTCATCGATAATTGTAAGAAGAGGATCTTTCGTTGGTCATTGGCGTACCGAAAGAAATTAAAGATCACGAAACTCGTGTTGGCTGCGTGCCGAGCACTGTTACGGCTCTACGGGAAAGCGGGCATGAAGTGCTGGTGGAAACACGGGCAGGTATGGGAAGCTCCATTACCGACGAGGAGTACGCCGAAGCAGGCGCAATCATCCTCGACAGTGCTGCCGAAGTTTGGAACAAATCCGACCTCATTGTCAAAGTAAAGGAACCACAAGCGTCCGAGTATTCCCTCTTCCGTCCGGGGCTGATTCTGTTTACCTATTTGCACCTTGCTCCGTTGCCGGAACTGACCGAAGCGCTGCTTCAGGCGCACGTGAGCGCCGTGGCCTATGAGACGATCCGCGAGCGAGACAACTCGCTGCCGTTACTTACGCCGATGAGCGAAGTGGCGGGTCGCATGGCGGTGCAGGTAGGCGCGCAATATTTGGAAAAGCCGAATGGCGGCAGGGGGATTTTGTTGGGAGGCATTCCAGGCGTAGCGCCCGCGAACGTGGTTGTTCTTGGCGGCGGGATTGTTGGGCATAATGCCGCCAAAATAGCTTGCGGCCTGGGGGCGAATGTCACGATTATTGATCGCAATTTGAACCGCCTGCGCGAACTCGACGATATCTACTTCAATTCAATCCGAACATTGGCATCAAATAGTCACACGATCCGCGAAGCTGTCAGGCAAGCTGATCTGGTGATTGGCGCGGTGCTGATTCCAGGAGCCGCTGCTCCCAAGCTGGTTCGCCGCAACATGGTTTCCCAAATGAAGCCCGGCGCCGTCATTGTGGATGTTGCTATTGATCAGGGCGGATGCGTGGAAACAGCTCATGCGACGACGCATACAGATCCCGTTTATTATGTTGACGGCGTGCTGCACTACTGCGTATCCAATATGCCCGCCGCTGTTCCGCACACATCCACGTTCGGTTTAACGAACGCAACAGTGCCTTATCTGCTCACTCTTGCTAACCACGGGTTGGAGGAAGCTTGTGAAGTGAGTCCCGCTATCAAGGAAGGCGTGAACACGTACGGCGGCGAGATTACCTATGCCGCTGTTGCTGAATCTCAAGGCCGAGCGTGGCGTGAAGTGGCGGCAGTGCTGTAATACGTTTTTCGTGCGCTTTCTTGACTCGGCAGTACACGTAGCGGATGAGATAGAAGGAACAGCCAATCGCGACTGCCAGGACGGCATTGACGACCAGCACGGCGGTAGCGGTAGAGAGAAACGCAAGGGCATCCGTCCGGCGCATCCGGTGTAAGCGGCGCCAAGTGCTCCACTCCAACAAACAGATGCCGATATAGGCAGTTACGCCAGCCAGCGCGGGGATTGGAATATGCGAGATGTAATCCGCGCCTAATCCGATGAAGGCGAGGATAAAGCCAGCGTGGAAGAGATTGGACATTCTGGTGGAGCCTCCGCAACGTACGCTGGCAAGACTGCGAGCGGGTATGCCGACGCTCATAGGAGCGGCAAATACTCCGGCGACCATATTGGCGATGCCGTAAGCGCCCAGTTCGGCATCCGCGTCGGCGCGTTTTAGGTGCTTGTGACGTCCCCGAAAGTGCTCGACCACGCGGGAGGTAATCAGGATATTGACGGAGGAAACGAAGGCGAGACCGAAGGCGGCGGGAACGACGTTTAGCACGTCTGCCGGCGTCCAGGAAAAGCCTGCAAACTTAGGGATTTCCAAGGGCAGCCGGCCTACTGTTTTCTGGTGCAATCCAAAGGTGCCGGCAATTGCCACTGACGCCAGTACGCCGATCAGCGGCGCGGGCGCTTTAGGAAAAACGTAATGGCAAAGAAGAGCGGCGGCAATCACTACGGCGCTGATAATGACAGCGCTCCATTGCGTCTGCGCGGCGTGCGACAGCACCTGCCAGCTTTGATAGAGCATGTTGTTGGAGGTGCGGTCCACAACGGCTTTCACGCCCAGCATGACGCCGAGTTGCGAAAGAAACATCATAGCTCCAATGCCGCAGGAAAAACCGGTTACGACGGGTTGCGGCACAAGCTGAATGTAACGGCCCAGCCGCATTACACAGAACACCAGCATGAAGACAGAGGCGGCCATGCAGACTTTGGCGGCTCCACCAATACCTTGCGAGTGGACAGCTTGGGCGATGAAGGGAACAGTGGCGCTGGCAGTGCCTCCAATAAGCACGGGATTGCGTCCAAGCAGGGCGGTAATGGGGGCGGTGGCAACAGAGGTTACGAGCCCCAAAACGGGCGGCAAGCCCATCAAACTCGCCATTGCCAAGCCGTAAGGGAGGGCAATGAGAGCTGCAATCATTCCCCCGGAGAAATCTCCGCCGAAGGTGCGCCAATCGTATTTAAATTTAGGAAAATTCAAGAGTTCTACCTTAGGCGGCGGGTAGAACGGACAGGGTTTTTCCGCCTATAAAAAGGGGTGGGTGCCGGAAATCAGCACCCACGACGTAATTCAGATCATGAAAACTAGGCGTTGTAGACTTTTACGAAAGCTTCCTTGAATTTGGCCATTTCGTCCTTGGTGCCAATCGATACACGGACCCAGTCCTTCCATACCGGCCATGCGCGACCGATGTAGACCTTCTGCGCGGCCATTTCCTTAGCGAAGGCACCGCCTGAGCGCTTCACGTTCATCATGAAGCAGTTGCTTTCGGAAGGAATAAACTCGACATTTTTGGAGGTTAGGAAGTTGAAGGTGTCCTCGCGGTTATCGCCCATGATCTTGCGGCGCTCCGGCACTAGATTCTTCACCTTCAGGCTGGCAGTTGCGCCCACCATTCCGGTGACCGGCATGGCGCCAGCGCTGTAAGGCTTAATTTTTTCGAGAATATCCGGGCGGGCGATGGCTGCGCCAGCACGGAGACCCGCCATTCCGTAGAGCTTTGAGAAGGTGCGGAGGATGAGAACGTCCTTATCCTGCGCTACCAAGTCGTTGCAGGGCACGGCGCTGGGCGAGATATGGATATAGGCCTCATCGACCAGAACAACGGCATCCTTCGGCTTGTTAGCAACTAGCCATTCAATATCGGCACGCTTGGTCAGAGTGCCGGTCGGATTGTTCGGGTTACAAATGTAATAGAGACCTCCGTTGGGCGCGGCGGCCAGCATCGCCTTTACGTCATGGTCCCAGGTGCCTTGCTTCAGCGGGACATTAACAGTCTTCGCGCCGATGAATTTGGCTGCTCTTTCGCCTGCTTCGTAACCGGGGTCGGCCTTGACAAAGGGACGGTCTTTCGAGCAAAAGGCCAGCACGGCCTGGTGCAGCGGGGCGCTCGATCCGGGGTAGACATCGACGTAGCTTTCGTCCGGCTTATAACTAAACTTCACGCCTTCCACATTGGCCAGAGTTTCCGCCAAGTCGTATGTACTTTCATACATATAACGGCCGCCCTTTTTGATCACGTTATAGATCGCATCGGCGGCCTCCGGACAAGGCCCGAGCGGGTTCTCATTGGCGTTGATTTTCACCGCGTCGGCTGGCATATTGCGCACCATCGATAACTGAGCCAATGCGGGCTCGTTATAGAATGGCAGCGCTGCTCCGGCGGTCAAGACTGTTGCGATTCGCCCAAAACTACGGCGTGAAAAACCGCGCCGGAGAAAATCGGCGCGTAGTTCGGCATTTAAATTTACTGACATTTCCTCTCCTGAGTGACTAATTCCTGGTTGGCCCTACACCAAACGGAGACGGACTTGGTCCCGTTCATCATACCTAAAAAGCGAAGCGAACGCCAAGTTGCAGCAAGCGGGAGAAGTTCACCTGACTGGTGATGGTCCCGAAGCTGGCGCTTCCATACCGAGTATTGGGGTTTGGAAATTGCGGCGAGTTGAAAGCATTCAATGCTTCAGCGCGGAATTCCGCGTTAAAGCGTTCCGTGATAGCGAAATTCTTGAACAGCGATATATCCCAGTTTTTCATACCGGGACCACGGTAGCCAAGCGTACGAGCCAGGTTGCCGTATGTATAAGCGGCGGCGGAAGAGAAGGCAGCCGGATTGATATACCCATTAAGCCGGGATTCCACGCTGCCGGAAACTTCCGGCGAAATCCCCGTGGCATTGGGACGCTGCACACCCGTCCCGAGAATCGAGTTATTGTTTGTGCTCTGGTAAATCGCCAGCGGGAAGCCGGTCTGGTACACGTTGGTGAAGTTCACCTGCCATCCGCCTACCGCTAAGTCGGTCAGCTTATTAGCATTCGTGAGCAGCATCTTGCCTTTACCGAAGGGCAAATAGTAAGACACGGTGTTGGCCCAGCGCAGGGGCGTGTCGGTAACCGCCAAGCTATACTCGGCCGCCAAGTTATAAGCATCCTGCGGAGACCCGGAACTGCCGCTGAAGAAGTTTCCGCTTCCAAACTCGTTGTCCATGTTCTTGGACCAAGTAAAGGCGGACAGGAAGGTGAGACCGGCCGAGAGCCTTTTCTGCGCTTTCACGATCATGGAGTTGTACCGGGCTGAGCTTGGGTTTGTCAACATCGAGATGCTGTTGTACTCCGAGAAAGGTTTCAGCAGTTGCGCGTTCGTTGTTGTCGACGAGCCAAAGAAGCCGGGACCGCCTGCACGGTAGTAAGGGTTGGCAACGGAGTTACCCAACTGAGAGCCTAGCGACAGATATTGATCCGGCACCTGATTGATGTTGAAAGAGCCAGCGGAAGTTGAGCTGGTTTGCAGATGGGTGGAGCGGGAACCGATGTAGCCGACTTCCACCACAACACCTTTATAGAGTTCGCGTTGAAGATCCAGGGAGTATTGATAGACAATGCCGGAACTGCGGTTCTGGTCGAGGAAGCTGAAGCTGTTGCCGACGCCGGTTAACGCGCCCTGGCTCTTTCCAACCGGCTGCAGAATGCCGCTCGGATAAGGATTACTGAGCGAATTCGCAGGAGTGGCGTTTCCGTTGTTGCTCGCCACGTAACTGGTGGTTTGCGTATAGCCGAGTGCAAGGCTGGCATCATCGGCAAAACGGGTGGGAGCGTAGAAAATGCCGCCGCCCCCGCGAATCGTGGTCTTTGGATCGAGTTGATAGGCAAAGCCGACGCGCGGGCCAAACTTGGTCACCGAGGGGTTGCAGCACATGCTGCCGTTTCCGTTGGTCCGGGCGTACTGGATGACTCCTTTGGGCGTAATGCCGGTGACGCTGGATGCAAGCGGATTCGTGGTGAAGCGGTCAAAACCGACCACCCAGTTATCGTTATCCTCATAGATTCCGGTCTCAAATTCATAGCGAAGCCCTAGATTGAGTGTCAGTTTGTCGGTGACCCGGTAGTCGTCCTGAATATAGCCGGACCAGTAGTTCACGTGCGTATAGAGCTTCGTTGATGTGTTCACATTTCCCGAGGCGGGATAGCCCAGGAGAGCATCGGCGAAATCAAGGCCCGTGGCATTCGTCCTCGTCGGATATTGCTGCGTGAAAACGCCGTTGAAGGCAAAAAGACCCGCAGTATTGCTGAGATTCAAAAAGTCGGTGTGAATAGCCCGGTAGTCGAAACCAAATGTGAGGCTATGGCGGCCCACAAACTTAGACATGCTGGCCAGGAAGTTGCGGGAGTAGAAGGCGGTATTGCTGGGCGAGACATTGCTGAAGTTATTGCTGTTGCTGCTGAAGTCGAATTCCGGCAAATACTGAGCCTGGAGAGAATTTACGTAGTTGGACGAAAAGCCAAGAGTGGAAGGGCTAACCCCGATGCTGTATGGATTGGTGATGTTCGGAAAACGATTGAAGCCGAAACGCAGGCTCAGAACCGTAGTGGGGTTCGGGGTCATGATGCTGTTCACTTGCGTCGCATCCACCTTGCGATATAGCAGATAGGGCGATCCGCTGCTGGCGGCAAGAATAGAGCCCAGGGTATTACCACCCGGCTCACGGCTCTTGTAGTGAAGGTAGGAGGCGTTCATCTTCCACCAGGACAGGACCTGATGATCCAGTTTCGCCATGTATTCATCAGCACGATCCGTCAGTGAGTCGATGCCCGTAAAATTGACTCCATCAACCACGCCGGTTTGGGGAAGGGGCAGCGCGTTCAGAACGTTTTGACCAATGGGATTAATTCGGTTAGAAGGAATCACATTACCAGTAAATGGGCTGCGCACGACTGATACGTTGGCAGGACAATTATCGCTTGGCAAACAGGCACGGGACGTTGCCGGGTCGTAGATGACGTTCTTACTTCCTGAGAAATTGCCCGCTCTTTCGGCGGCGGTCGGCAGAGTATAACCGTCGCTGAGCGGCGACTTTTGCCGGTAGCTCTCCGTTGTCAGGTAAAAGAACGTTTTGTCTTTGCCGTTGTAGACCTTTGGAATGACAATAGGTCCACCGACCGAGGCACCCCAGTTATAGAAGGGCTGGTCCGCCCGCGGCCTGCCAGCAGCGTTGTAAAAGAAATTGTTGGCGAGCCAATCGGTTTGGCGGGTATAGCCGAGCAGCGATCCATGAACCTGATTCGAGCCTGAGCGCAGGAGCGTGTTAAACACTCCGCCTCCGGTGCGGCCCATGGTCGCATCGTAAGTGTTCTCCTGGAGTTTCATTTCCTGCGTGCCTTCAATGGACGGGATAATGACAGCGCGATTGACGGAATCGGTGATTGGAACCCCGTCAATAAGATAGTTATTGCCGCGAACAGGACCGCCCGCAATGGAGATAGCCGAGGAGCCGCTTTGATCCTGGAATCGATTGAATCGCGGATCACCAACCGGCACGACATTGGTAGACAGCTTGGAAAGGAGAAATGGATTACGGCCGAGATTCGGCAGGTCGGTCATTTTCTGCGAGTCGAGCACTTGGCCGTTAGAAGCGTTGCCGTTTTCGAGCAGCGGGACTTCTTCCTTGACCTCCACAGTTTGCGTTGTCGCGCCGAGTTCCAGCATGACATCGGCGGTTACGGTTTGCTGCGTGGGCACGATCAGATCACGCCGCACAAATTTCTTGAAATTAGGGCTTTCGACCGTTAACGAGTAAGTGGCAGGATCAACAGCGGAGAAGACATACTCGCCCGCGCCGCTGCTTACCGTGCTGCGCGCCGCGTTGGTGGCCTGATCCGTTAGTTTAACTACCACGTTGGTGATGGAAGCGCCTTGCGCGTCCGTGACAGTGCCGCGAACGCTGCCCTGATAAGACTGCGCGTAAAGCGAAGCAGCCAAAAAGAATGATAAAAAACTGTAATAATGCAGTCTGGTTGAATACACCCCTGAACTCCTTGAAGCAATAGTTTGCAGGACATGGCGCGCAGCCGCGAAGGACCGCAAGACTTCAACAAGGAACGGAGATCGACGAGGAGAAACACCTCAAAGAGAACTGGGTTTACCTGGAAGGCAAACGCTCAGAGGTGATGGATTTACTTTATATTGAGTGTAGCTGATGGCGGATTGGGATGGCAAGGGACCGGGCGGAAAAGTTTCCCGAATTTAACCTTTCTCACTTTTGGGCAATTACAGCCACAACTTGATTTGTGTTGCAGCAAAAAGTAAATTTCCCCTTGCACTTCTACAGGAGTGGCTTTAAACTTCCTGTAGAAGTAGAAGGGTAACTGAAATGTCTTCTGCCGATGTTATAGACCTTCCCCAAGGCACTCTCGATGTCTTGATCCTGAAAGTGATTGCTCTCGGTCCTCAGCATGGCTGGGGAATCTCGGAGCGGATTCAACAAATTTCCAGCGATGTTCTCCAAGTGCAGCAAGGCTCACTGTATCCTGCTCTTCACCGTTTGGAACGGCGGGGCTGGGTCAGAGCCAAATGGGGAGCTTCTGAGAACAACCGTCGAGCAAAATACTACGAATTAACTGCTGCCGGGCGTAAGCAGCTCCAGGCAGAAACTGAGGCCTGGCGCAAACTAGCGGTTGCCGTTGGCCAGATTCTAGAAACGGCTTAGGTGAATCCATGCTGGCAGATTTATGGTTTCGGCTCCGATCCTTTCTGAGGAGAAAAGACCTGGAACGAGAGTTGGAGGAGGAACTACGCCATCATCTCGAACAGCAGGCAGCCAAACACGTCAGGTGCGGCCTTGCTCCTGAGGAGGCGTACCGGCGCGCACGTATCGAATTAGGGGGTATGGAACAGATCAGGGAAGAGTGCCGATCTGTACGCGGCGTGGCTTTCCTCCAAGATTTGTTACAGGATGTGAAATACGCTGGGCGTGGGTTTCGCCGTTCACCGGGATTCATGTTGACCGTGGTTGGAACCATTGCGCTTGGTCTTGGCCTAAATACTACTTTCTTTACCATTTTCAACGCTTATGTCCTGAAACCTGCGGCGGTACGCGATCCGTACCGGTTGTTTGAAGTGACCTGGGAAAACCGGGCGGGCCAGGGCCATTGGTTCTCCTGGTCAGAATTCAAGGATCTAGCCAAGAAAAAGGCGGTGTTCGACCAAGTGATTGGTTCGGAATTTCTCTTTGCGCGGGTGGAAGGCCATCCGATGCTGGGCGAGATGGTAGGGGGCAATTATTTTGGCGTATTGAATGTAGGTGCTGCACAGGGCCGCATTTTGGTTCCGGGCGATGTCGCGAAGATTGGCTCGGTTCCCGTGGTTGTGCTGAGCTATAGCGCCTGGCAAGACAAGTTCGGCGGTGATTCGAGGGTTATCGGCAAGAAAGTTCTCTTTCACGGGTATCCGTTGGAGATCGTCGGGGTCGCCCAAAAAGGATTTAATGGTCTGGGCACGCCTCGTGAGTTTTGGATTCCCCTGACGATGTCTTCACAACTCCAGCAAGGTCCA
>JBJMGL010000368.1:0-2874 GCA_045807985.1 Bryobacteraceae bacterium | reverse complement strand
TCAACCGTTCGCATCGCGGCGTATGGGTTTTGGGATACCTTCACGTTTATTCTGAACGGCATCGTTTTCCTGCTGATTGGCCTGCAATTGCCTTACATTCTCCATCAAATTCGCGCCGTGTCCCTGCACGAATTATTTATCGATGCTGCTGAATTCGTGGGCGCGGTTATTGCTCTCCGACTCATCTGGATTTTCCCTGGTACCTATACCGCTTTTCTCATACGCCGCCATTTTCTGAAACAGCCGGAAACCCTGCCCTCCATCCGGCGTATGTTTCTCGTGGGCTGGACCGGCATGCGCGGCGTAGTCGCGCTGGCTGCCGCTATTTCCCTCCCCGAAAAGATAGCGAATGGGCAGCCGTTTCCGCAGCGGAACATGATTATTTTCCTAACGTTTTGCGTGATATTTGTCACCTTAGTAGCGCAAGGGTTGACCTTGCCTCCTCTGATCCGAAGACTGGGCCTTGCCCTTCCGGCGCAAGGCAATCACGAGGCAACACTGGCGCGGCGCAAGATGCTGGAAGCCGCTCTCAAACGGCTGGAAAGCTTGCGCCAGGAGAATGCCCCTAATTATAAGGAAGTTTATGAGGACATCGCGCATCACTATGAAGATCGCTTAGCGGCGCTTGTCCAGGAGAGCAGGCAGCCAGACAACCCTCACTTTGAACATCAGGAGCACTACCACTTTGTCAACCGGGAGTTGCGCAGAGTCGAGCGCCAGACAGCCATTCAGCTTCGTAACCGGAAAGAGATCGGCGACAACGTTCTCCATGCACTGGAGCGCGAGCTGGATCTTCTAGATACGCGCTATTCTCAGGTTTGATTTGCTTAGGAGCTTTTCTTGGCCGTCGCGTGCGCTTTACCGACCGCTTTGGCGGGCGCATAGGGCATGGCCAGCAGTTCCTTGATACGCTCCCGGATGGTTTCTTCCTGCATGGATTTTTCTTCGCCCATGGGCGGCGTCTGATAGTGAATGTAGCCGGCGCGGTCAATCAAGACTAATTGCGGAACAACGCTGCGTTCCATCACGCTGAACTGGAGAAATGACGACATGTCGTCCCGCCGGACCCAGCCCACTGGAAATCCAACCTGGAAATTCGATTGGAAGCTTTGAACCAGAGCATCCGCGGTCTGCGGATTGCGGCCCTCATCCAAACCATTGATGGCTAAATCAAGCGCCTGAAAGTCTCGATTACCAAACTCCTGCTGCATTCGCGTCATCACCTTGGATGCCGCCTGACAGTGCATGCAAGTAGTAAGAATAAATTCAAGCGCTACTACTTTACCCCGGTATTGACTGAGAAGCTTTTGCCCCTCCTGCGGAAGAGTAAATGCCAATTCTGGAGCTTTCCGGAACTGTGCCGCCTCGCCGACCCACGAAGCGGCAGCAAAACCAGACAGGCAAAGAAAACCGATAAGGAATTTCACAATTAAGTTCCCATACCAGTGTACAGGCGGAATGCCTATCAGGAGATATCACTTCCCTCCAGCAACGCGCGCGGGTCACGGCAGCCTAGCCTGCTTCGCTGATTTGCTCCTGCGGGTCGCTGGTGCCTACTCTATCGCTTGCGCTCTGGTAGCGCCCAGCAAGGGACAGCACCGTTTTTTTAAAGGTCGGAACCAGCCATCCAACTCCTGAAAGCCACGATTCAAAACGAGCCGGCGATACGGTACATGAATCCACTGCCCTTGATAGCATCATGCGGTCCGATTGCCGCCGGGCCAAGCCGGGTTCGCAGGTTGTGGCGGACAGCACACCGGCTTCTTTCAGCCAAGCAGGCGACTCGGGCCGGTAAAACCCATTTGGATAGCAAAAATGAACAGCGCGTTTTCCGGTTGCCGCTTTGATCAGGTCCTGATTGCTGAAAATCTCATCCAGGAATAGTTCCTTTTTCGCGGGAAGCCGATGCCGGTGAGTATGCAACTGAATATCAATGCCGCCTCGCGAAATCTCCGCCACCTCCTGCATCGTCATCAGATAGAGAAGGCGGGAACTGAACGTTTGATCCCAGTCGATCTCCAGATATGCGGCAATTTTCTCAAGCATGCAATTTTTGTCTTCGGCGCTTGCTCCTGCCCGGTTCAGCCGCTTTAGAATCAAATCGGAAACACGGTTGATAAGGTCCAGCGAATTGAGTTCGAAGGCTTCCTCCGTTCCGGTAATCTCACTGTTCCTTAACGTTTTTCCTCTGCCCTTCCAAAGCAAATAAGAGCACGCCGTGTCAAAGACCGGCTTTTGATGCAGCGAGTAGTACGTTGTCTGATAAACAGTAGCGGGGTAACCGAAAGAGCGCAATTCCGGCCAAGCTTCCGTGTAAAAGTCATGCCATCCATCATCAAAAGTAAGAACGGCTGTCGGTTTGTCGAGAGCACCAGCCGACAGAAGTTCCAGCGCCGTACCAAGAGGCAAAACCTGGTAGCCGAAGTCACGTAGCGTCTGCAATCTTTGGCGGAAAAGGCTCCTAGGCATGTACAAGGTTGGCTGCCACAGATGCTCGTCCGATTTGCTAATGCCGTGGTAACAAAGAATAAGCAGACTTTCGCTACTTCGTTGAAAGTACCTTCCCATCCG
Source organism: Bryobacteraceae bacterium (assembly GCA_045807985.1). Lineage (GTDB taxonomy): Bacteria > Acidobacteriota > Terriglobia > Bryobacterales > Bryobacteraceae > Bog-105. The sequence goes on along the minus strand of JBJMGL010000368.1, from coordinate 303 downwards.
GAACAAACCAAGAGACCGAGCTGCATTGTAGTAAGAACCCTTTGCGTCAAGGGTGCCCTCTAACTCTCCTGTCATTCTCATTTGTATATACGTGCCTTTCTTCGGATTCAGGGTAGCTCAGCCGTACTAAGTGAACAATTAAGAATTTACTTGTCTCTCTATTATTTACAGGGCCTAATACTAGGCTACCCATGCGGCGGCACTACAGCCCACAGTGCAGCGCGTGTGCGTTATATTGCAACGGCCAGACGGGTAGTTCCAGCATGCTGCAGGTACCAGTTATAGGTGGATAGAACGCCATCC
>JBJMGL010000367.1:0-5574 GCA_045807985.1 Bryobacteraceae bacterium | reverse complement strand
TCAGCTCGTGTTTTCCAGGAATGCCAGAAAGGTGAATCAGCTCAAGTGCAGAAAAGAATTGCAATACTGAGCGAAACTAAACTCTTGCCTTTAAACGAAGAGATAATAAATTTATCAGAACGTTTGCTTGTACCAGGTTGCGTGCCGCTTGTAGCGGCTTCGGATGCAATTCACATGCTGCTGCTACTATTCACCATTGTGAATATTTGTTGACCTGGAATTTTCGTCATATTGCGAATGCAGCTATCCGGCGAAATGCAGAAAGGATTATTGAAAGTTATGGCTACCGATCAACAATTATCTGCACTCCAGACGAACTCAGTGAGCCTGCAGCAGAAAGATCAGATTCTTGAAGAACTCTACAAAGAGCGAGCTGAGTATGCGGCTAAGTTTCATTACGATCTGCGTAGTATGTATGAAGATTTGCTCGAAGTGGAAAAGCAGATTTCTTTGCCCCGCATTGACGCCTGATTACTTCGTTGTAGGCTCATGTATCAGTGCAAAGGCGAACAGGGTGTCGCCTGCGCCTACGATGAGGTACTGTTTTCCGTCGAGCATGTAGGTTTCTGGCCCATTTCCCAATGAGTGGGGCATTGAAAAGTGCCAAAGGATTTTGCCGCCGGATGGGTCGTATGCAATCAAGTTTCCGGCGTAATCTCCTGTAAACAGCAGTTTTCCGGCGGTGGTTAAAATGCCGGGTCCACCCAGTCCTCCTCCGGTTGAGCCGAAGTTTGTGTAAGGATGGCTCCAGGCGATCTTGCCGGTTTTCCAGTCGTTTGCTTTGAGTTGGTGTTGCGCCCATAGGCTCCGCGCGGAGCCGCCGTAACCTTCGGGGCGCTCGTCCGTGTCGGTCAGGTAGGCCAGGCTGTAGCCGTTGGTGGCGTTTACGTAAAAGAGTTGAGTGTCAGGATCGAAACTCGGCGGCAGCCAATTGGTTCCGCCTCCGCCTGGAATGGTTAAAAGAGAGCCGTCGGGGGTGGGCTCTTTCTTGGGGTCGGGAATAGGCTGACCTTTTTCGTCGATACCTTTGGCCCAGTTGAGGGGAACATAGGGCTTCGACAGAACGCTTTTTCCGTTTGTCCGGTCGAGCACGAAAAAGAAGCCGTTGCGTGCCGCTTGAGCCAGCAGTTTGCGGGGCTTGCCATCAATCTCGGTGTCAAATAAGACGGGCGTTTCGACATTGTCCCAGTCGTGCGTATCGTGTGGGGATGCTTGAAAATACCAGACCAGCTTGCCCGTGTCCGCATTGAGAGCCACAATCGAGCAGGTCCAAAGATTACTGCCTTTCCTTCCCTGCCCCGCGAAGACAGGGTTTGGGTTGCCAGTGCCCCAGTAGAGCAGGTTGAGTTCCGGATCATAGGTGCCGGGCAGCCATGTCATTCCGCCGCCGTGTCCCATGGCAGCGGCGTTCGGCCAAGTTTCCGCACCGAACTCTCCTTCGCGTGGTTCGGAATTCCATCTCCATTGCAGGTCTCCGGTTTCGGGATCGCGTGATTCAAGGAAGCCGGGAACGTCCATCGCGTCGCCGCCGACTCCCACGATGATGTGATTGCCGACTACCATGGGCGCGGTGGTGGTGAAATATTGCAGCTTCTCGTCGGCTACTTTCTTTCTCCAGCGCTCTTTTCCCGTTTTGGCATGAAGCGAGATGAACCAGCCATCGGGAGCCATGAAGTAGAGCCAGTCGCCGTACATCCCGACACCGCGATTACCCACTAAGTGACCGCCTTGATCCTGCCAGTCGTAGTGCCATAGTTCCTGGCCGGTGTGGGCATCAATGGCATAAACATGGTCGGGGATGGTGAAGTAGAGGACACCTTTGACCATGAGCGGAGTCGATTTAATGTCCGGTGCACCTACACCTCGCAGCGCGGTGACATTTGTGATGCGGTACATCCAGGCGATGGCTAACGCATCGATGTTGGATGCGTTGATCTGCGTGAGCGTGCTGTAACGTTTGCCGGAGTAATCGCCGTTGTACGTGGGCCAAGCATTTGTTGGAGGTTCGAGCAGCTTGTGAGGTTCGAGCAGCTGCGAAGGCGCTAGCGCAGGAATCAGCAGGGTGGCTGCCAGGAAAAAACTTCTCATTTCAGGGTTCCCAGATAGGCAGTCAGGTTGTGCATATCCGCATCCGTGTATTGGTCCAGCAAGCGGCGATGCTCAGCAAGCTTGTCTTCGATCTCTACTTTTACGTTCGGGTTCAGCGCTATGGAGTGATACTCGCCCCCTGCGTCGTAGAGAGTGACGTTGAAGTCGTCAAGGCGCTTCAGCGTGCCAGCGATTGATTCTCCGGATCGCAGAGTGACTTTGACGTTGGGAGCACCCGCCTCCCGGCCAGGATACAAGAAGGTTTGCTGTAAATCCGGGGGGCTTAGCTTGGAACCGATGTGCGCGAGGTCGCCGGTTACGGAGTGGCACGAATCGCACTTGCCGGTGCCATGAAAGTAAGCTTTACCGGCTTTGGCATCTCCGGTGATGACGTCCAGAAGTTTATAGGTGCCCCGATTGGCGGCAAGCTCGACGCGCATATGAAGAAATTGTGCGAGATCATAGAGTTCGGCGTCGGTCAATGCCGCGAACGGCGGCATGCCTTTGTTTGCTCGCCCGTTGTGAATGACGGGGCCAATCAGTTCGCCCTTTTCATCGTGCAGAACAAGCGCGGAACGCACCAGGTCGGGGCCTGTATCTCCTCCGGTTGCCTTGGCTCCATGACAGAAAGAGCAGTTGGCGGCGTACAGTTTTTCGCCGCGTTTCGCTGCTTCCGCATCGGGCGGCGCTCCTAGGCCGAGAAAATCACGCGTGCCTTGCGCTCCACGGTTCCTTTGCGCGGCGCGTTGTCCTTCCGTGGTTGCTGTTCTCTTTGGCACATTTTCCTGCGCTACTCCACGGAACAGGATGAGAGAAGCAAACAGGCACACTCGAACCGTCATGTCTTGGCTGCTTCCAACAGGTGATCACAGCCGCGCGCGGCCAGAGCCATCATGGTGAGCGTTGGATGCTTGTCGCCTGTCGAGGGGAAGGCATTGCCTCCAAACACGTAAAGGTTGGGAATGTCATGTGTTTGGCAGAATGAATTCAGCACGCCATCCTTGGGGCTTGTGCTCATTCTGGCTGTTCCGACTTCATGGATGGAGCCGCCCAGGGTGTTCGTTTTACGGCTGACTCCCCCGCGTGGATTCCCTTCACGCGCCGCGCCCCGGCTCGGGTCGGAATCAGCGGTAGCGCGGTTCGGACCCGAGTCCGGCGAACCGGGCGCGCCGGGAAAACCCGTTGGCCCGCCACGCCCCATTCCCGACATGACTTCTCCACCGGCTCTCTTGAAGAGTTCCTCGGCCGTTTGCTGAAAGTGCACGAGAAGAGCGCGGTCGTTATCACAGTGGGTAAAGTGAATTTTAAGAACCGAAATACCCCAGTGATCTTTCACTTCGGGATCGAGTTCAACAAAATTATCTTTGCGCGCCAGCATTTCGCCTCCGGCAATCCAGACCCGCGCTTGCGCTACGTAATGGCTTTTGACGTCCTTCTTCCACTGAGAGCCATAGCCGGGAAGATTTGCCGCAAACATCGGATATTCACTTTGGCCTCCGGTCGCGTTAATTACGTAGCCACGGATGAAGTCCTTGCGCGCGGTCTTTGCGTCGATATTGACCATATTCGGGATTGTGATCCCGGCGGATTTTCCATCGTCAAGACGACTGGGACCGCCTTTTAATTTCGGGAGAAAGCCAAAGACCCCGCCACCGCCTACCTGATCCATCATGTACTGCCCGAGAGTGCCGCTGGAATTAGCGAGACCGCCTTTTGCGGAAAGCAGCAGCAAGCGCGTGTTCTCCAGGGTGGATGCGGCTAGAATGACGTGTTTGGCATCCACGTCGACCGACTTCATCGTGTACCGCTCGATGTAAGTAACACCCCCAGCGCGATTCCCGTCTTTCATGCGGACCCGCGCCACCACGCTGTCCGTTCTGACTTCGAGATTGCCGGTTTTCAGCGCGGGAGGCAGGGTCGTGGAAACGGTGCTGAACATGGCTCCCACATCGCAACCGTTGACGCAGTTGCCGCAGTAATGGCAAGGCGGACGGTTGTTGTGCATCTGGGTCAATTGCGCTAAACGCCGGTGAGTGGACCGCCAGCCGAGGTCCTTACAAGCCGCTGTGAAAATTGCTTCGGCGCAGTTAAGCGGCATGGCAGGCAAGAAAACGCCATCAGGAAATTGCGGCAACCCTTCGAATGCTCCGCTTACTCCGATAAAGCCTTCCACGCGGTCGTAATACCGCTTCAGGTCGGCATAGTCGACGGGCCAATCCATGCCGTAGCCGTCGCGTGAAGCGGCCTTAAACTCGTAATCGGCCATGCGATCACTGGCGCGCGCCCAATGCAGGCTGCGTCCGCCTAGGCAACGCGACCGGCCCCAGCGATAGGCCGTCTCGGGAGAAGTCGTGTAAGGGTTTTCTTCGTTGTCGATCATGATACGGTAGTTGCGTTCGCTGCCGCTGTATCGCCGGAGCAAGCCCGGTTCCCCGCTGCCACGGAATTTCAACTGATAGAGAAAGGTGTGGTGGAAGTCTTTGGCGGGATCGACTGGGCTGCCCGCTTCCAGCATCAACACTTTCATTCCCGCTTTGGCGAGAGCCATGGCGGCCCATCCGCCGCAGGCTCCCGATCCCACTACAATTGCGTCGTAAGTTACGGCCATAGATTCCTCTGCAATAAGGGAAAGCTAAACAACATGGTGCTCGGGATGGTTGCAGGCGGGGAAAGCTGCATTGTAGGAATTGCCTTTATAGTCCAGCGCCTCGATCATCCCTTCCCGCGCCGTGTAGAACGCAAAGGCGTTTTCCCGTTTAATGAGGCGGTAAGCGAAGTACGCCGGATGCTGTACGGATTTGTCGCGCTCTGGCTTTGAAATGGCCTCTACGATTGCCTCGCGCCCTTTTCCGTCGGCGGCGTGGAAGCCTGCCGCTTTTAATGCGGCCATGGCACTGCGCCATTGCTTCTGAGTTTGCGGCTCGTGATTGGTCATCGCGTGCAGCAGGAAATCGATGTAGTGGGCGCAGTGCGCTTCGCGTGCTCCGGGCGTATCATCCGTTGGAATCAGGATTTCAGTGAACGACTGCAAAGCTTTGAAGTCTTCCGGGGAGAAGAATTGCGGCTGATAATCGCGCAGAGTCGCAGGCTCGGGCGGCGCGCCTGGATGATTGTGTCCCTGAGCAGCCACGCTCCATCTCGCGAAAAATTCCATTCCGGCTGGCGTGGCAGCCACACGGACTGCCACCTCGAGAAGGCTGCGGCGGGTTATGGAGTTTGTTGCCATTCAGCACTAATTATCCTAAAACACATATTTCAGGCCAAATTGCAACTGGCGCATTGCCACAGCCGTGCTGCTGATCACGCCGAAGCTGGACGAGGGTCTGGTATTTTGCCCCCAACTGGTGCCGGGGTTGCCCCAGTTGGGATGATTTGCGAAGTTGAACCCTTCAAAGCGGAACTGCAAGGCCTGACTTTCCGTGATGCGGAAATTCTTGATTGCTGAGAAGTCCCAAACGTTTCGGCCTGGAAAGATAATGTTGTTCC
>JBJMGL010000366.1:0-1855 GCA_045807985.1 Bryobacteraceae bacterium | reverse complement strand
TCAAGGAAGGGCTGCATCCCTCCTACGATCTGTCGAGCGGGCGGTGTGACCACCATTCGAATGGCTATCGCTTACCGACGGAATCGGAATGGGTGCTGGCTGCCGCGCTAGATTCAAATGCAAGCGCGGAGGGGTTGAAACAGGCGGCCACGCTTGGTACTCCAGATACGAAGAGCATAGAGGAACTGATGCAGTCGGTGCGCGCCGGTCCCACTCCGGTAGCGAGCCACGGCCCGAACCGTTTGGGCCTTTACGACATGCTCGGCAATGTTTGGGAGTGGTGCCAGGATTTCTACGATGCCGTGACTTGGTATCCGCAGGCCGAGAATCCGGACGGGCCGGACTGGGGCATTGCGCGTGTGATTCGAGGAGGTTCGTTTGCGACTTCCACCTCAACCTGGTCAAAAGGCTATCGCTCTTCACGTGAACCAGATCAGCCGAGCCGATTCACAGGCTTTCGCGTTTGCCGAACGGCGGCCGCCGCTCCTGACGCGGTTGTTGCTGAAGGAAGTCGAGATTGGTTGGAGCCATACAACCATCCTCCTGCCGGATTCGAGACCTCAACAGGCGGTCTCTCTTCGCTTTTGAGCGTAAATGGTGAAACCATCAAATCCTCCGAGCAATGGCAGAAACGAAAATCGGAACTGAAAGCCAAGTGGAACGGGCTGCTTGGGTCCTGCGGAGCGGGCGTTCCATCTCCCGCATTGCGGGTAATCCGCACCTTCAATGACGACGGGTATCGCGGCACCCTGGGGGCGCTGCAGGTAGAACCTGACGCTTGGGAAGACATTTGTGTGATGGAGCCAAGCAGGCCGGCTGAGCACCCGCTTCCCGTGGTCATAGTGCCGTTCTACGACGTGGACACCCCGGCGGGCAAGGATATGGGCGGCCGCCGATACATGCCTCCAAGCGTGCGAAGCTTTGCATTGCTGGCTGTGCAGAGAGGCTACATTGCCGTAGCAATCCGCTGGTTTGGTGAAAGTTACGGCGACCTCTATTCAGAGGCAGTCGCCAATCTGGAACTCAGGCACCCTGGCTGTATCGGAATGGGAAAGTGGGTTTCGGATAGTCATGAACTAATCAACTATCTGACTGCTCGCCCAGATGTGGATGGGAAGCGTATTGGCATCATCGGCCATTCGCTCGGTGGAAAAATGGCGCTGTACGCAGCGGCATTCGATGACAGAATTGCCGCCACAATAGCGTCAGAACCGGGTATCGGATTCAGTCACTCCAATTACGACGACTACTGGTATTTCGGCAAGCGTCTCGCGACCGTTCCGCCGGGAACGGACCAGCACGAGCTCCTTGCGCTTACAGCGCCCAGACCTTTTCTGCTGATAGGCGGCGACATGTATGACGGCAACGACAGCTGGCATTACATCAATGCTGCTCGCCAGGTCTATTCGCTTTTCGGTGATCCGCAACGTATCGGCTTTCTCGATCACCACAAAGGGCACACGCCAACGCCTGAAGCAGCCTGGCGGGCAATGGAGTGGTTTCGGCACTTCCTGCAGTAATCGGCGACGGAGCTCTTTACGGCCGCTCTGGTTGCCTCCGATGGAAGCGCAGCGCGCCTTTCGCGAGGATCGGATGCGAGAAGCGCGCGGTTGTTACTCTGTTGCGAAAAACCGCGCGCTCTGTGACATCGCTCCGTTTACGATTTCTCAGAATGAAAGCTTGAGTGCAAATCGCACCTGCCGCTCACCGGAAGCTGAGCTGATGATGTCATAGCCGTTGTAGCCGGTGATGGTGCCGGAACTGAAAACTGCGTTCGACACCGTTGCCGATGGGTTCGCAAACTGGGGCGTATTGGTTGCGCCGAAAGCTTCCGCACGGAATTGCAGTTTGAAAC
>JBJMGL010000365.1:0-8728 GCA_045807985.1 Bryobacteraceae bacterium | reverse complement strand
TCCAGTTTCATAAAGATTTCAATAGCCATAATTTCTCCTTCGCTTTTAAGACACACTTCCCCTGTCCGGATTTTTGGTCCGGTTTGATGGTTAATAATTGCCTGTCCAGTTCTACCGCGCAGAAGGCGGAAGATCCGCAACCAGACGTAATGAGACGGACAACTCGTCCAACTGATAATGCGGCCGCAAGAAGGCGACAGCACGATATGCGCCCGGTTTTCCCGGCACGTCAACGACTTCGATGCGAGCTTCACGAAGCGGGTTCTTCGCTTTTACGCTCGCTGAAGCATCGTCATCTCCCACGACATAGGTGTTAATCCAGTCGTTAAGAAATCTTTCCACCTGTGAACGCGACATGAAGCTGCCGAGCTTGTCCCGCATCATCGACTTCAAATAGTGCGCAAAGCGGGAAACAGCAAGGATGTACTGCAACTGCGTAGACAAACGCGCATTGGCGTTGGCAGCGTCTTTGTTGTAGAGCTTCGGTTTCTGGGCGGACTGAACGCTGAAAAAGGCGGCATAATCAGTGCCTTTGCAATGCACCAGTGGAATGAGGCCGTTATCAGCAAACTCTTTTTCGCGGCGATCCGTAATGGCGATTTCGGTGGGACATTTCAGCGCCACGTCGCCCTCGTCGGTGCGGAAAGTATGGGCGGGAAGCCCTTCCACCAAGCCGCCGCCTTCCACTCCACGGATGGAAGCGCACCATCCATACAAAGAAAATGATGTGGTCAGGCGAGCGCCTAGCGCGTAAGCAGCGTTACCCCAAAGATACTTCTTATGATCAGTGCCGTCTACGTTTTCTTCATAATCGAAGCCTTCGACGGTCTTGGTATCACGGCCATAAGGCAACCGCATCAAAATGTGAGGCAGGCACAGCCCGACATAGCGGGAATCTTCGCTTTCGCGAAAACTCTTCCATTTGGCATACTCCGTGTTGTCAAAAATCTTGGCAATATCACGAACCTGACCAATATCGGAAAAGCCTTCCATGTTGAGCAATTGCGGCGAAGCGGCTGTAAGAAAAGGAGCGTGCGCTGCCGCAGCCACGTGCGACATCCGGTCGAGGAGGTCCATGTCCTCAGGATGTTTGCCGAACTCGTAATCACCAATCAGGGCGCCAAAAGGCTCGCCACCAAAGATGCCGTATTCATCCTCATAGATCTTTTTGAATGTCGCGCTCTGGTCAAATTCGGCGGCGCGCTCCAGGTCTTTATGAAGCTCTTTCTTTGAAACATTCAGCACACGGATTTTCAGCATGGTCGATGTTTCAGAGTTGTCGAGAAGATAGCGCAATCCACGCCAGCTCCCTTCCAGCTTCTGGAAGGATGAGTGGTGCATGATTTCGTTCAACTGCAACGAAATTAAATGGTCGATCTGCGCAATACGCGCATTGATCATCGCCTCGGCATCACGAGAGACGGTGACTTCACCCTCCAGAACCTGCGCGATAAATTCTTTTACCAGATCTTTGCCGCGTTGTTGCGAAGAGGGCTCCTCGCCAAAGCGTCCCTGTTCAACAATCTGATCTAGCAGACTAGGTTCAGTTGCCGTAGTGGTTTTCGTGGAAGGAACGGCGGTTTGCATTTCGCTCATTTGCTTTCTCCTTCCCCATCCTTTTTAGCGCCGATTTCGGAGCGGAGCTTGTCCAGTTTTTCCGTGTTCGAGACAGCTTCCATCAATACTTGGTCGAGCTTCTCATTCGTTTGCAAAGTTCCCCGGAGATCACTTAGTTTTCCACGAAGCTCAAGCATTTCCCGCAACGGCCTGACTTGGCGCGCCACCTGTTCCGGCTCAAAGTCTTCCAAGCTGCGGAAGTTAAGATCCACCTTCAGGTTGCCTGCATTGGGATCTTCACTCAACTTGTTTTCAACGCTGAAAGCAAGGTGTGGATGCATGCTTTCGAGAACGCTATCGAAATTGTCCGGGTTTACATCCACAAATCGCCTGCTTTTGTCCTTCAGGTTTGGCAGCGGCTCAACAGGCTGACCGGTGAAGTCGCCCATAACGCCGAGCACAAACGGAAGTTCTTTTAATTCGATTGCATCGCCGACGTGTACGTCGTATGAAATTTGGACACGCGGTGGTCGCACACGCGTGAGTTTCTTTTGTACGCTTTCTCGAGCCATTTACCCCTAGTCCTTCTGAGCGAGTGAACGAAAACTGCTCTGTGTATTCATTCTTTTGGTATCCAAGCTGTCGTCCCAAGATATTACCAGAGTCAGAAAGTGTTGCATGGCTCGCTTCGTACTGTACTGATGCACGGCGTATTCCAAACCTGCCGAATCCTCAACGGATTATTCTTCGTAAGAAGATTCAACAGGTTAGAAATAGGCGCAGCCACAACGATGCCCCGTTCGGGAGTTTGGCATCAACTGGTGGTTAATGCGATAACGAGTATGGATAATTTTGCGATTCGGAACATAACGTGCTAGAGATTAACTCTCCAGTTTTGCATCGAGGGTAATTTCCGTGTCGAAGAGTTTCGACACCGGGCAGTTCTCTTTAGCATTCTGGGCTGCCCGGTTGAAAGCATCCTGCGCAGCACCGGGAATTTTTGCCACCAGTTTGAGCGCGCTTTTCTTGATGGCGAAACCTTCACCCTCTTTATCGAGCGTGACCGTGCAGGTTGTATCAATACTGTCAGCTTTCAAACCTTCGCTTTGCAGCGTTAAAGAAAGCGCCATTGAGAAGCAGCCTGCATGGGCAGCAGCGAGCAGCTCCTCTGGATTGGTGCCAGTCCCTTGCTCGAAGCGGTCCTTAAAAGAATAAGGAGTGTTGGACAGCGCACCACTACCGGATGATAGGGTGCCCTTACCCGATCTCAAATCACCTTTCCATTGCGCTTTCGCATTTCGATCCATTTTTGAATCTCCTTTCTTTTTCCTGGAATGAGATGCAGATGGGAGCGTAAATGCGGCAGGCTAAGATGTGCCGGTTAAACAAGCCGCCCGATAGCGGCAATCATGCGGCCAGGGCTTTCCGGCTCGCGGCGATACGAAAAGAACTGCTTGCTTTGACAGGTCGTGCAGAGTTTGCAGTCGAAGATATGATCGCCATTCAGACCAGCTTGCTCCATTTGCCTCCGGTTGGCCTCGGAGAGATCAACCGTCCGGCTGGTCCTTACCTGCTCCCATTCAGGGAAGTGCCGCGCGAATTGTTGCGCGACTTCGATGCCGACCTCGTAGCAGCAGTCACGAATACAAGGGCCTATCGCGGCATAAATATCGGCAGGAGCTGAACCGAAATCAGCTGCCATTTTCCCAATCGCGCAACGAACGATGCCAGCGGCAGTCCCACGCCAACCCGCATGAACAGCGCCTACCGCCCGGACCCGGCTGTCAAGCAGCAAGATGGGCACGCAATCGGCAGTGCGAATACCAATGCTCCTGCCCGTCTCGTTCGTTATGAGGGCATCGCCTTCGCGTTCGCGGTCATTCAGGCCATGAGCGTCCAAAACATGATTGGAGTGAATTTGGCGGAGAGTGACATTAACTTCAGGACTGCCAGAGCGCGTGCCGAAACCGTGTCTTTGCCAGACAAATTCCTGAAAAGCATCACAGCGGTAAATCCCGTCAGTCCCGAGCCGGAATGAGTTACTCACGACTTTGGATTATGAGACCAATTGGGCGTCTAACCGGGAGCCGGACTTTTTACGCGCCAAGTCGGCGCGATACCATTCGAGAGTTAAACGCAGACCCTGCTCGAAAGTAAAGCGCGGCGCGTGGCCGAGTTCGCGAACAGCAGCCGTGGTATCGGCTTGCGAGTCCCGCACGTCGCCTGGACGCGGCGGTCCGTACTGCGCGGGCAGATCCACTCCTTCAATCTTTTGAAGAATCTGCCAGGTTTGATTGAGGGTATAGCGGTCGCCGTTCCCAGCATTAAAGACCTTACCCGAAACGCCCTGAGCTTGTGATGCTTTTAACAGAAGGCCGACAACGTCTTCCACATAAGTGAAGTCGCGGGACTGTTCGCCATCGCCATAAACCGTCGGACTGCGGCGCTCAATCAGGCAATTCAGAAAAATAGAAAGCACGCCGGAGTAGACGCTGGTGGGGTCCTGGCGAGGGCCGAACACATTAAAGAACCGGAGGGAGACGGTTTCCAAGCCGAAGCAATCAGAGAAAACGCTCGCGTAGTACTCACCCAACAGTTTCTGCACTGCATAAGGTGACTTGGGGCGCGGGGCCATGGTCTCCACCTTGGGCAAGACTTCCGTATCGCCGTAAGCGGAAGACGATGCCGCGTAAATAACGCGGCCAGCTTTACCTTCAGCAGCGGCGCGGAAAACATTAAAGGTCCCGTCGATGTTGCACTCGTGGCTAGGTACCGGCTGCAAGATGGATTTGGGGACAGAAGGCAAAGCCCCCAAATGGAAAACGCGCTGCGCGCCGGCAATCACGGGCGCGATACGGTCATAGTCGCGCAAGTCGATTTCGTGAACAGTGACTTTATCCGCCACTTCTTTCAAGTTGTCGAGATTACCTGTCGACAAGTTGTCAATCACGTGGACGTCATGTCCTTCGGCGAGCAACGCCCGCACCAAGGCGGAGCCGATAAACCCTGCTCCGCCGGTAACAACATAATGGTTCATACAGTATGAGTTAGTGCCGTTTCCGGCGCTGCTTTCTTAAGATGATTCAAAGCGTCTTCGGCGATTTGCTTGCCGCCGCGCTTAAAATCAAAAACTTCCAAGGAGATCCAGCCGTGATACTTCGCTGCGGCTAGCGCGCTCATCAGCGATCCAAAATCATAATCGCCGGTGCCGGGCTCGCGGCCATCCGTTTCGTTAACATGGACGTGCTGGATATAGGAACAATAACGACGGATCAACTCTGCATGAGGCTCTTTTTCCTCTACCGCGTTGTGCGTATCGAACATGGTCTGGACAGCCGGGCTGCCAATCTGCTTCACAATATTGACAGCATCTTGCAAACTTGTGATGACATTTGTCTGATCCGGCGATAAAGGTTCCACCAGCAGTTTGATGCCGCGGCTTTCCGCATGAGGGGCGGTGTGGGCCAATTCGTGCGTAAAAATATTCGCTGCTTCCCGGGGCGTCATTCCGTCAACGGCAGACCTTTGTTTCGGTGAACCGATTACCATCACCGCGTTGTACTCCCCTTGGCAAACCGCTAGATCAGCGCACAGATCAATCAGCCTGTGCAAGTATTCCCAGGTGCGCGTACGAACTGCCTCATCACGAGTCGTCATGTGGAGACCGGGAGGCGTCATCAAGAGCCAATGAAGGCCGACAAAGCACAAACCCTCGTTTGTCATCATCGGGCACAGTTCGGCGCGACGTTCGCCTGAAAGGGAAACAGGATCTTCCGCTAAAGTAAACGGCGCAATTTCCAGTCCGGTATAGCCAAGTACACCTGCCTCTTTACAGACTTGTTCAAAAGGTGTTTGACCGAACATTTCATTGCAAACGGCAAAATGTGAAGTAGTCTGCATTAATTTAGTTTAACCTTTCAGCTCGTCTGTAATTTTGGTGGAGAACTTCGCCGTTTGCAACAAGTTTTCCAGTTTACCTTTACACAAGCTTCCTTTGCGATACTCAGGGAGACTACAGCTATGTGCCAGGACGAAGTTTTGCTTGAAACAGCGCTTCCACTACCCTTCGCAGGACGCGGCAAGGTACGCGACATTTATGTTTTGGGCGAGCATCTCCTGTTTATTGCGAGTGACCGGATTTCTGCCTTTGATTGCATTTTAGGCAGCGGCATTCCCTGTAAAGGAAAAGTTCTCACTCAAATGTCGCTTTTCTGGTTCGAGTTTCTTCGTGAAACGGTGGCAACGCACTTAGTGACAGCAAACGTCAATGAATATCCGGAAGAGTTAACTCCTTATCGGCAGACTCTCAAGGGCCGGTCCATGTTGGTGAAACGCGCTGAAATGATCCCGGTGGAATGTGTCGCTCGCGGCTACCTGGCAGGTTCGGGCTGGAAGGAGTATCAGGCTGAAGGGGGGGTCTGCGGGATTCCATTACCGCCGGGGTTGCGTGACGGCGATCGCTTACCCGAACCCATTTTTACTCCGGCAACAAAGGCACAGAGCGGGCATGACATCAATGTGCCGTTCGACCATCTCGTGAACTCCCTTGGCAGGGAGTTAGGAACCCGGCTTCGTGATCTAACACTCAACATTTATAACAAAGCAGCAGGATACGCGCTCGACCGGGGTATCATTCTGGCCGACACTAAGTTTGAGTTTGGGTTCGTTGGTGAACAGTTGGTGCTGGCCGATGAGGTGCTGACGCCGGATTCATCACGCTGGTGGCCGGCCGATACCTATCGCCCTGGCGGACCGCAGCTTTCCTTTGATAAGCAGTATGTGCGCGATTACCTGGAGACTCTGGCCTGGGACAAAAAGCCTCCCGCGCCGGCGCTGCCGGAGGAAGTGATTCGCAAAACAAGCGAAAAGTACCAGGAGGCGTATACGCGCCTAACCGGCCGTCAGCTCAATGCACGCTCGACAGCCGTCTAAATTTTATGCCAACTCTTAACTGGTTAGACGTTTGCCTCGGGTTGACGATTCTTTGGTCGGCATTTACCGGCTTGCGGGCAGGTCTGGCAAGAGTTGTGGTGGGAATTGTGGCGACGTTTGTGGGCTTAGTGGCCGGTTTCTGGTGTTACCGGCTGGTAGGGGCGAAGCTGGCGGGGTGGGTGGGAACAGAAACAGGTGCTAATATTCTGGGCTTTCTGCTGATTTTCTTTGGGACATTGATATTTGGGGCGCTCCTTGGCTCCCTGTTGTCCCGATTATTTCAATGGGTTGGTTTGTCGTGGTTCAACCATTTTCTAGGGGGGATGGCGGGCTTGCTGCGGGGAATGCTGGTTATTTCGGCGCTGCTTAATGTCGCCGTAGCCTTCTCGCCCTCGCCAATACCGGACGTTTTGGAGCATTCGCGCGTGTTGCCCTATGCCAGCGAGGTTTCATCCTGGCTCGTCAACTTGGCGCCTCGCGAGTTGAAAGACGCCTTTACACAACAATTGCAGAATCTGCAAAGGATGTGGGCCAAACCACAAAGAGAGCACGCGCAAGACGTTTGAGCAGGTCAGCGCAATCGGCAGTGCCGGACAGGACATTTGCGAATATCGTAGTTGCTGCTCATCTTTGACCTGGACGGAACTCTGATTGACTCAAGCGTGGACCTGGCCATATCCATGAATGCCACGCGTGAGCATGTAGGCATGCCGCCGCTTGATCCGGCATTGATTTTTTCTTTTGTTGGCAACGGAGCCGCCATGCTGGTGCGGCGGGCGCTAGGTCCAAGCGCGCCGGAAGATCTGGTCGAAAGCGCCCTTGCCTTCTTTTTGAAGTTCTACCGCGCGCACGCCCTGGAGCACACCAGACTTTATCCCGGTGTTGAGGAGATCGTTGAAACCCTGGCAGCCGAAGGCCACACCTTGGCGGTTCTGACAAACAAGCCTGTCCGGATCAGCACGGACATTATGAAAGCGCTAAAGCTCAGTGATCTTTTTCTGCGGATTTACGGCGGCGACAGCTTTCCGCGGAAAAAGCCTGACCCCATTGGCATTACGACCCTGCAACAAGAAGCAAATACCGAAGCCAACGACACGCTTATGGTAGGTGATAGCGGCGTCGATGTGCAGACAGCGCGTAATGCTGGCGTGCGCAGTTGCGGCGTGACGTGGGGTTTTCAACCGGAAGCGCTTGAGACTGATGCGCCGGACTATCTGGTTCACTCAGCCCGTGAGCTTTTGGCGGTAGTGCGCAGGCACCAAACGGTACTTACAACGTCAGATTGACTTAAGTAGTACTAGTACTGACTCAAATTGTTAGCTATACGTGAAATTCGCGTCTTACCTTTTGAAAATGCACACTCTTGTGCGGGAAAGGGTATAGCGAATGCACTTAATTTGGACGCTGATCATTGGGTTGGTTATTGGAGCCGTGGCGAAGCTGCTCATGCCAGGGAAAGATCCGGGCGGATTTATTATTACGATTTTGTTGGGTATTGCCGGATCATTTGTGGCAACCTTCCTGGGACAGGCGCTCGGATGGTACCAACAGGGGTCCGGTGCTGGTTTCATTGCCTCGGTGCTAGGGGCTATGCTGCTGTTGTTTTTGTACCGAATGTTTGCAGGAAGGCGCACCACGTAAGCAGCTACGACGTATAGGCGCGCAACACAGCAAATACAATTACGCCGGTTACTGAGACGTAGAGCCAAATTGGGAATGTCCAACGGGCGACACGTTGATGGAAACGGAACTGGCTACGCAGCGCGTACCAAAGCGTAGCCAGAATGAATGGCAGAGCGATCGTGGATAGGCCGATATGGGAAATTAGGATAAAGAAGTAAATCGGCCGTATCCAACCATGGCCTGGGAATTTGGTATCGCCATGGAAGTAGTGATATGTAACGTAGCTCAGCAGAAATAATGTTGAAAATACAGTGGCCGTGACCATGAACCGCATATGGACGATTCGGTTGTCGCGCCGGATATTGATATATCCGAGAGTAAGGCAGATTGCGCTCAGTGAATTAAATACTGCATTGGCAGCCGGTAGAATGCTCACCCAAGCAGGAGCTGCCACCTTACCTTTGAAGTAAATCAGCCAAACCAGAGCCGACGCGATAAAAACGCTAAGAACGATAATCACGGGAAGAGGCTTACGCGCAAGATCAGGCGAGGCAGGAGCCGCGCTCGTAAATGACTGCATATCTGAATGATAGAAAGCGCGGAGCGAAGAGTTTCT
>JBJMGL010000364.1:0-2203 GCA_045807985.1 Bryobacteraceae bacterium | reverse complement strand
GGTGGTCTGCGCGCCGGAGTGGAGCCTTTTGTTGAGCAACTCGCCGCGCCTACCGCCACGCCCGGCGGCGGAAGTGCTTCAGCAGCAGCGGCAGCCATGGCCGCCGGACTCGCCCACATGGTGGCCGCCATGTCGCGCGGCAAGAAAGCTTACGCGCAGTACGAAAGGGAGCTGAGCGAAGCCATCGCCCAACTCGCAACCTTAAAGGAAGACTTGAAGGCTGCTATTGACGAAGACGCCAAGGCGTACGATGAGGTAGTGAAAGCCTTCAAAGCCTCCAAAGATGTTTCCGACCCCAACGCCCTCACTCTGCCTGCCATCAAGCAGGCCACGCTCGTCCCCCTGGGAGTGGCGGAAAAAGCTCGAGAAGTGAAAGGCTGGGCGGAAACATTAGGCCCGATCACAAATCCAAAGATGGCTTCAGACCTTACCGTTTCCAAGGCACTGGCCGACGCGGCGGTTACAGGCGCGGTCGCCAATGTCGAAATCAACCTGCAGGATCTGCCCGACCAGGCGTTTGTCGGTCAGATTCGGGGTAAGTTGGCGGCATTGAAGAACTAACGTCCCTGCTCCGCCACATATCTTCTTCGCCGGTGTTTGTACTTTCGATACGGGTGTTCCACGTTGACCGATAGGTTTCAAGCAGGACCTTGATTAAGATAAACAGAGGTGATGATGCCACCTTCGGGTTCCACCGATCATCTATCAGCAGGAACACTGCTTAGAGGTATCATGAGACGATTTGCATTGATACTATGCCTGGCGCTGCTGGGCTCACCCCTGGCATTCGGCGCGTCGCTCGGAACTTCCACGCGCACCGTGATTCCTTCTGACATTCAGCAGATCATCTCCGTGGATTACCGCGCGTTGCGCAATTCTCCGACCGCGCTGGCATTAAAGAATCGCGTTCTGCCCGAGAACCTTAAAGAGTTCGAGACCGCTTTGCGCAATTTCGGAGTAAATCCGGACAGCGATGTGGAACAGTTAACATTCGCGTCCTTTCGGGCAGGGAAGAATCTCCGGATGGTAGGCATCGCGCAAGGTCAGTTTCCAATGAAGAAACTGCTTACGCGCATGAAGACCAAGAAAGTCGTTGGCACCAAGTATCGCCAGGCGCTTATGTATCCGATGAACGGCGGCGTGCAGATGACCTTGATCGACGACTACACCATGCTATTTGGCGATCCGGCAGCCGTGAAATCCGCACTGGACGCGCGCGATGGCGAGATTCCCAGCCTCAATAGCAACGGCCAGATGACCGATCTGATCCAGGGCGTCGAAAATGGAGCATTGTGGAGCGTCCTCGACAACGTGGGAACGCAAAACATGATGCGCTCTACCCTCGGTGAAGCGGCACAACTCGCGGACTACGAGTCAGTGAAGAAGCGGCTCTCGGGATCGCGTTACATCATGGATTTTAACCAGGGCGTGAATTTCAACCTTGATGTTGTCACCTCAGACTCGATGACCGCCGCCACATTGTCTTCCCTGATCAAAGCCGGTTTGCTCTTCCGCAAGATGAACGCTGAACCAACGGAAAAGATGGCGCTTGAAAGCACTACCGTCGATTCTGACAGCGGAATTCTTCGCCTTCGTTTCAAGACCGACGACAGCAAGTTCCAGGCACTGTTGAAGTCTGACCTGTTTACCACCGTTTCGCGATAGTCACTTCGGATGTTTCCGGCAGGGCGGCAGCGATGCCGCCCTTTATATTTCCCGCCTCCGCTGCACGGTTGCTGTTTCTTCTCTGAATTCCTCCGCAACATCTGCTTGACGCATGGGTCTATACCATTGCATAATTATGCATCGATATGCAGGATTATGCATGAGCAAGTTGAGCCGTCACAGCCGGATAACCGAGCTGATTGAAAATGAGGCGATCTACACGCAAGAGGAATTGCGTAAACAGCTCAGGCAGAGCGGCATTCATGTGAACCAGGCAACACTGTCCCGCGACTTGCGGGAGCTGGGGTTGGTCAAGACCGTAAACGGATACGCGTTACCCAATGCCGAGGAGGCAGGTGGAGCGCCGATGCCGTCGTTGGAACACCTGATGCGCGAGTTCGTGGTTGATGTGCGGGAAGCGGAAAACCAGTTGGTGCTGAAGACCAGCCCAGGAAGCGCGCAGCCAGTTGCCGCAGCGCTCGATTCTTCGGACTGGAATGAGATTGTGGGAACGATTGCCGGAGATGACACCATCCTG
>JBJMGL010000363.1:0-17481 GCA_045807985.1 Bryobacteraceae bacterium | reverse complement strand
TTGGACGATCGCAGGGCAGAAACGATCGCCGCCACGGCGGGAGAAGAAGCGCTTCCGCAGCTTAGCCCGGATGGCAAATGGATCTTGTATGCGTTCAAGCCTGGTCCGCTTCCTAAGCCGACTGATTCACTGTTTCGCGTCCCTGTTGGAGGGGGCAGCCCCGTGCAGATCGACATTAGCGGACCACTTGACGAGTTTCGTTGCCCCCTTTTCGGCACTGGCTGCATTCTGCGGGAGACGATTAGCCATAAAGAATTCGTTTACTATGCCCTAGACCCGGTAAAAGGCAAAGGACGCGAATTGGGCCACACTTCCTGGATTCCCCACATCCTCGGCGATTGGGATGTTTCGCCGGACGGCTTAACAGTAGCGTTGCCCTATCGTGACCCAGTCAATCGCAAAATCCGAATCGTGCCGCTTGGCGGGAAAACAGAGCAATTGCATGAAAAAGAAATCACCGTGGATGCGTTTGCGAAACTTTATGGTTTAACTTGGGCAGCCGACGGGAAAGGCTGGTATGTGTCCGTGCAAACGGATGTAGGTTTTTCCCTCCTGTACGTCAATTTGAATGGGCAATCACATCTTTTGCGAGAAACGGTGGGCGGAACCTGGGGCGTCCCCTCACCGGACAGGCGTAAACTCGCCTTCGTGGACCAGACGGTCGATAGCAATGTGTGGGTGCTGCATTAAAACACAGTATCGGGATGATAGATGTTGGGAAGCCGCATCTCTCCGATAGCAATCAGCTCACCGGATCGGGAAAGCGCTCGTACTGTCGGAGCACCGGGGCGAACCACAAAAGGTGAAGTACGAAAATCGCGGCCTTGGCGAATCTGCGCTTCCGTTTGAAGGTTGACATACACAGCCGGTAAGTGCGGCAGCATTTCCCCTAGCGGAATTACCGCTTCCCAAAGCCTGTTTTTTTCAGACAGGTACGTTAGCTCCTCGATGGTCTTAGCGGCTTCCACTCGCATGTCACCCACAGCAGTGCGCCGTAGACGGCTCAATACGCCGCCGCATCCAAGCAGATTTCCCAGATCATGAGCAATGCTGCGAATATAAGTGCCAGCGCCACAAGTGATAGTCAGCTGGATCTGCTCTCTCGAAATGGATTGCACATCCAGTTTTTGGACTTCAACTTCCACTGGCTTTAACTCGAATTCCACATTTTTCCGGGCCAGCTTGTAAGCCGGAACTCCCTTGATCTTCTTAGCTGACACGGAGGGAGGCAACTGTAAGAAGCGGCCCTGGAATCGTCCGAGCGCTGATTCAATGGTTTGACGGTCCGGGATGGGGAGACCCGTTGCCACAATCTGCCCCTCTACGTCATAGGTATCCGACACCAGGCCAAGCGTAATTTCAGCATCGTAGGTCTTTTGGTCCTTTTCAAAAAATGGCGCTAGCCGCGTCCCAGTTCCGGTCACCAGCAGAAGAAGGCCAGTGGCCATCGGATCTAAAGTGCCCAAGTGTCCCACGCGTTTGGTGCCAGCCAATTTCCGCCAGCGGTTTACCATGTCATGGCTGGTACACCCGCTAGGCTTATCAATCAGAACAAGGCCATTCATCGTCAAAGTTAAGCTAGTAGCGAGGCAATCGATTTGGAAGAAGAAGTACTCGGTAAAGCTTACGATTCGCGCTTGATGCGTCGGCTGCTTACCTACATGAGGCCCTACAAGCTGGTAGTCAGCTTCTCGCTCATTCTGCTGCTGTTCGATTCCCTTCTCCAGATTATCGGACCCCTGTTGACCAAGCTGGCGGTGGACCGCTATCTGGTCCCGTCGCATGGAGCGCAGACTTTCCCCTGGCTCAACAACTGGTTATCGCGTGACCCATGGACGGGCCTCTCTCAATTAGCCGGAATTTACCTGGTGGTTGTCGTATTGGGCTTTGCCTTCGATTTCGGACAAACCTATCTGATGCAGTGGACAGGCCAACGAGCCATGTTTGACTTGCGCCGCCAACTGATGGCTCACCTCCAGACGCTCGATGTTGCTTACTACGACAAAAATCCCGTGGGCCGCTTGGTAACGCGCGTCACAACAGACGTTGATGTGCTGAACGATCTGTTCGCCTCGGGCCTGGTCACGATTGTGGGTGATCTCCTGATGCTGTCATTTGTGATCATCGCGATGTTCAGGCTCAGCCCGGGCATGACCGGACTCATGTTGGCCGTCATGCCCCTTGTCGTGCTCGTCACGGTACAATTCCGGCGCACCGCATCGCAGAGTTACCGTCGCATCCGGGTTGCCGTCGCCAGAATCAACGCCTATCTTCAGGAGCACATTGCCGGAATAGCGGTTCTGCAGCTGTTTAATCGCGAGGAGCGCAGCCGGGATGAGTTTGACAAAATCAATCGCGATCACATGCTGGCCTTCAAGGATTCCATTACTGCCTACGGCTGGTTCTACCCGGTAGTGGAATTTCTCGGGATGCTCGCGCTCGCTTTACTGCTGGCTTATGGCGGTTGGCGAATTCGCAGCGGTGCGCTGACTTTAGGCGTACTGGTCGCCTTCTTACAATACGGTCTGCGGTTCTTCCGGCCCATTCAAGACCTGAGCGAGAAATACAATATTCTGCAGGGCGCCATGGCCGCTTCCGAGCGCATCTTCAAACTACTGGATATTAAGCCTGCCATCATAAGTCCCCAACATCCAACGATTACCCCCAGCACCGCCCTTGATATCGAATTTGATCATGTCTGGTTTGCTTACAACGAAGAAGACTGGGTATTGCGCGATGTCAGTTTCCGAATCGCTCCCGGCGAAACCGTTGCAGTTGTCGGACATACCGGCGCGGGCAAATCCACTTTGACTAATTTGCTGCTGCGCTTCTACGATGTTCAGCGCGGAGCCATTCGGATCGGCGGTAAAGATATCCGTGACTTTGAATTAACAAAACTCCGCCAGCTTTTTGGTGTTGTCTTGCAGGACCCTTATCTTTTCACCGGAACTCTTGACTCCAACATCCGTCTTGGCACCAAGGCCATCTCTGAGGAAGAAGTGCAGCGTGCCGCTAAACAGGTCAACCTCCTCGATTTTGTCGACGAGCTACCCGACAAGTTTGAAACGCCTGTTCGTGAGCGTGGGAACGGCTTCTCAACTGGCCAAAAACAACTCATCAGCTTTGCTCGGGCACTGGCGCACAATCCGCGAATATTGATCTTGGACGAAGCAACCTCCAGCGTAGATACCGAAACCGAACTCAGGGTACGAGAAGCGCTTTCGCGTCTGGTGTCGAACCGAACCTCCCTGATTATTGCGCACCGGCTCTCCACCGTCCAGAACGCCCATCGTATTATCGTCATGCACAAAGCGCAACTGCGGGAAATCGGCACACATCAAGAGCTGCTGTCGAAACGCGGTATCTACTGGAAGCTCTATCAATTGCAGTACAAGGAGCAGGAAATTGAGCGTAGGGAAGAACTCACGCCTCGGTAATTGCAGGGCAGCGAAACCGCCAAACGTCCTGATTCGCTCTTTTGGCGGTTTAAGAGTACGCCACAAGCTGGCGATCCTGCATAACATTTTTTTCGGCGTTCTCGCCGTCTCGGTCTATCTCTCGTTGATTCCGCTTTTATCCGGGCACTTGGAAGCGACCCGGGAACGCGAGTTCCGGATGTATGCGCAGATGTTCTCCTCGGGTCTCCTGAGTGAACACCAATCAGGAACAGATTCCAGCATCTACGAGCTGCGAGCGGGATCTGCCGCCAGCTTACATTTGCCAACCGAGGGCCAAGATTTTCTTCGTCAGCACCCTCAATCGGTTTGGCGGCAAGATGCCGAGTCCTTATATCGCTTGAGCAGACCACCAGATCAATTTCTTCGTTTGAGCCTGGCTCCGGAGTTCTACGACGCCACGCTGCGCCGCGCCCGCTGGAGCCTTTTTGCGGTTCTCGGAACGATTTATCTGCTCTCTATCGTGGTGTTAGAGTTCATTATCATGCCGCAGTATGTGTATCAGCCGCTCGCGCTCATGCTGGATGCCGACGCTGCGACCCAGAGCGGCGATCGCCATCATGAAATGATTGATGAGCGTTTCATCATGCGAGATGAAATTGGGCAGATCATGCGTTCCCGAAATGCGACAGTCGCTCAACTCCGGCAGCAAGAAGATCATTTGGCGGGCGCTCTCCAGAAGCTCGAAGAACAAGACCGCTTGGTCAGCCTGGGTCTTCTCAGCACCAGCGTGGCGCATGAGCTCAATACGCCTCTAGCCGTTCTGCAAGGATCAATTGAGAAGCTGATCGAAACAAAGCAGGACACATTAACGCAAGAACGGCTCGCCCGCATGTTGCGGGTTACCCAACGCCTCCGAAAGATCAGCGAGGGATTGGTTGATTTCGCGCGCGCCCGTAGAGAGGAAACAGAAAACATTTATCTTCGCCCCCTCATCGACGAAAGCTGGACCCTAGTTGCCATCGACGAAAAAGCAGCGATGGTCACGTTTATTAACAACGTCAGCGCCGGGCACGCCGTGGTCGGCAACGCCGACCGCTTGGTCCAGGTATTCGTTAACCTTCTGCGCAATGCTCTTATTGCTGTCGCGGACGGAGGCGAGATTCGAGCGGAATCAAAGCACCAGTTCAAAAATGGAGGCAACTGGATTTGTTGCGCAATTCTCGACAACGGCCCTGGCATTCCCGCGCATGTGCTGAGCCATGTCTTTGAAGCGTTCGTGAGCACACGCCTCGATGCGCGAGGCACAGGTCTGGGCTTAACCGTGGCCGAAGGCATTGTCACGCAACACGGCGGAACAATTACTGCCGCCAATCGCGCGGGGGGCGGTGCCGCTCTCGAAGTGATGCTACCCGCGGCGGCTCACCTGCCATGACGGAAGAACAGATTGGCGCTGGCCTCGTTGATGTAGCGGTCCTCGACGACGACCTTGATTTCCGCAACTACATCGAAGATCTTCTGCGGGATGAAGGCAAATACTCGATCCGCTCTTTTGGACACCCTGACGAGTTATTCGCGTCAGCTCAAATCAAAGTGCCGGATATCGTGCTTTTGGACATGAAAATGGGTACTGCAAGCGGCGAAGCTGTCGTGGAGGAATTGCTATCTTCCTGGCCGGACCTTTGCATCATCGTCGTAACCGGCTATCCATCGCTCGAAAGTATGCGGACTACTTTTAAGTTGCGCGTCTTCGACTATTTAGCAAAACCTTTTTCACTGAGCCAACTGCGCCAAACCTTATCGAATGCAGTGGAAGAGTACGGTCTAGGGCTTACGCCACAAGAGCGGCTCCGCAAGCGCCTGGGCCACAGCGTCAGATTAATGCGGGTTCAGCGTGATTGGTCATTAAAGGACATGGCTGCGGCAACCAAGCTTAGCGTTTCTCAGATCAGTTCTATCGAACGGGGAACGAATCTTCCCAGCATTGAAAGCTTTCTTGCGATTTGCCGTGCCTTTGATCGCAAACCGTCACAAGTGTTGGCGGATATAGAGTTCTAAAATATCGGGTAAAGAAGTATCATTGCTGAACTCGAAACTGCTTTGCTCCTCGTACCGGCTTGTTTATTAGCCTTCCGCCGCGCTATGCCCGTCGCCCCGGCTTCAGGCTCATCTTGTATCGGAAAGACTGATCGTTCCAAAATGTAGAAAAGATTGCTATACTGACGGTTTGCGCCTCCACTGATGGTGTGGGGGAAGGTTTATTGTGTTTATAAGCCTCCAACAACTGGAACAGCGCCCTGTTCGTTTCAAAGTCGAGATTCCAGCAGGCGAGATCGAGTACGATCACAGCACAACTCAGGCTTCTTCGTTGCAGGCGGAGGGTTCGGCTCAACTACTGAATCATTCCGTAGGCGATGTCCGGGTACAGGGCAGCCTAAAGGTAACGATGACTGCTACTTGTGACCGGTGCCTGGAAGCAGCAACGTTTCCGATCGACAATCGCTTTGATCTTGTGTACATGCCTGCCGGTGAGAGCGCAGGCGGCGAGAATGAAGTCGATGAAGCGGGCATTGAGGTTGGCTATTACGAAGGTAATGGGCTGGCGTTGAATGATATCCTGCGCGAGGTAGTTTTGTTAGCGTTGCCGATGCAGCTTGTTTGTGAGGAAGCATGCAAAGGAATTTGCCCGGTTTGCGGGCAGAACCGTAACCAGCGTGATTGTGGCTGTCATCAGGAGGCAGCCGACGACCGTTGGAGCGGCTTGAAAAACTTTCGAGCCGAGGTTGGTCCTAGTAATTGAGCGGCTTTGCAGCCGTTCGGTAGAAACAGTCAATTTAACTAAAAGTAAGAGAAGAACAACTATGCCGAATCCTAAACGCCGCCACTCGAAGCGCCGCACGTCCACGCGCCGTGCCCATGACGCGCTGCGTATTCCGCAGGTATCCGAGTGTCCGAACTGCCATGAGAAAATCCGCGCTCACCGTGCTTGTCCGCATTGCGGCAAATACAAGGGCCGTGAAGTGATTGAAGTTGTGGAAGCTTAGTTTCCCGCCTTGCCTCCATTTGCTCCCTTCCAAAATCTCCACTGCCTATAAACTCTCCACATGGTGACCATAGCCCTTGACGCCATGGGAAGCGATCACTTCCCCAAATCGGAAGTGGAAGGCGCGCTCCAGGCCGTGAAGGCTCTCGACGTTAAGGTTGTTCTGGTTGGCCGCGAAGAAGTGATCCGCAAAGAACTTGACCGGCATCCTGGCTGGAAGAGTTGGCCGCTTGAAATTAAACATGCGAGTGAGCAGATCACGATGGAGGATAGCGCCGGGAAAGCAGTTCGCGCCAAGAAAGACAGTTCGATTCGCGTAGCTTCGCGCCTCGTGCGGGATGGAGTGGCGCAAGGAATTGTTTCCGCTGGCAACACAGGAGCGGTCATGGCAACGGCTAAGATGGTGCAAGGTATGTTGCCGGGAGTGGATCGGCCTGCGCTGGCTTCCGCTTTTCCTACGGTGAATGGCTCGTCCGCCGTGATGCTCGATGTGGGAGCGAATGTGGATTGTACGCCCAAGATGCTGGCGCAATTTGCCATTATGGGCGATGCTTATGCGCGCGTGATTCTCCATAGGGAGCAGCCCCGGGTGGGGTTGCTCTCCATTGGTGAAGAGGACCATAAAGGGAATGCGCTCACGCATGAAGCCCAACCGCTGCTGAAATCACTGAAGGACATTCATTTTATTGGCAATGTAGAGGGCCGGGATGTTTATACCGGCTCGGTGGATGTCATTGTTTGTGATGGGTTTGTCGGCAATGTGGCGCTAAAGGTCAGCGAGGGGCTGGTTGAGGTGATCCGGAAGATGCTGAAGGAATCACTAACGGCGAACTTGACCCGTAAGATGGGCGCTTATCTGGCGCAAGGCGCTTTCCAGGATTTCAAGAAGCGGGTGGATTACGCCGAGTTTGGCGGGGCTCCGCTGCTTGGATTAAACGGCCTTTGCGTGATTTGCCATGGCCGCTCCAATGCGAAAGCCATCCGGAATGCCATCCGCATCGCCAAGGAGTTCGCGGAAGGAAACATTAACGGCCGCATTGCATCCGAACTGGATGGCGGCACATCAGTCTAGGCAGGTGCAAATATGCTGCGTGTTGTTCTTTTGGCGCTGAGTTTGGCTGGGCTGGCGGGCGCGAAGGAAGATCCTGTCCAGTGGACGCTTGCGCCGGTTAACGGTTATGGGCAGGTCGCTCCCGGCTCTAAGGTCTATCTGGAACTGAAAGCGGCTATTGAACCGGGCTGGCATCTTTATTCGCCCACAACTCCGCCCGGCGGCCCGATTGTTACTAAGATCGGGCTCGGCGCGAATCCGGCGGTTATCGCTTACAACGTTTACCGGCCTCAACCGGTGCGGAAATTAGATCCGAATTTCGGCGTAGATACGGAGACCTACACGGGAACAGTCACGTTTCTGATGGAGACAGCTTCAAGTTCGTCCGCTGCCGGTTCTTCTTCTTTGGAGGCGACAGCCCGTTATCAGGTTTGTTCCGATACGAAGTGCCTGCCTCCGGTGAAAAAGACGGCGGCAACTCCCGTGGTGTTTGTGCCGGGGGCGACTGCGGCAGAGTTTAAGATGCCGACGGAGTATGCGCTGGTTCCCGCGACTGTGAGCGCGGTTAATCCGAGTGGCCCTCCGCCGGTGCAGCGGCCTGTTGTTCCGTCTGGGCAGGTGGCGGCGCGGAATGAGAGTTCCTGGACGTTTGTGCTGACGGCTTTTGCCTTTGGGCTGGCGGCTATTTTCACGCCTTGCGTGTTCCCAATGATCCCGATTACGGTTTCGTTTTTCCTGAACCAGAGCGGAGAGCAAAGTAAACGCGGCGGGTTGGCGCAGGCCCTTGTTTTTTGCTTGGGCATTATTGTTCTATTTACTTGTTTGGGGCTTCTCATTACGGCGATTGCGGGACCGTTCGGCGTGGTGCAACTGGGTTCGAGTCCTTGGGTGAACGGATTTATTTCTCTCGTCTTTTTGGCTTTTGGACTGAGTTTGCTGGGGGCTTTTGAATTAACCCTGCCTTCCGGGCTGCTGACCCGCTTGAATAGCGCTTCCCAAGCTAGCGGTTATGCCGGGACGTTGTTGATGGGGTTGACGTTTTCCTTAACCTCGTTCGCCTGCATTGGTCCGATTGTAGGACCTTTGCTGGTAGCGTCGGTCCAGACCAAGGGAGCGCAACCGGTGTTCGGCATGCTTTCTTTTGCCACTGGCCTAGCTGCTCCATTTTTCTTCTTGGCGCTGTTTCCGAGTTACTTGAAGAGATTGCCTCGCAGCGGAGGCTGGATGTCGCGGGTCAAGGTCGTGCTTGGATTCGTGGTGCTGGCGGTGATGTTGAAGTATCTGAGCAATATCGATCAGGTGCTGCAAACGCACTGGCTGACACGCGAGCGATTTTTAGCGGCGTGGATTGTGTTGTTTGCTCTGCCGGGGTTGTATTTGCTCGGGTTGTTGCCGATGGAAGGCATCAAACGGGATGACCGTTTAGGCGTTGTGCGTACACTGATTGCAGCTTGCTTTTTGATCTTTTCCGTTAGTTTAGTGCCGGGTCTTTTCAGTGCGCGCTTAGGCGATTTGGACGCGTTTATCCCGGAGGGAAGCGCGAATGTGTTTGGCGCGTCCGCGACAACGGCTGAGGCAGGGAGCGTGGTTTTTAAGAACAATTTGGAGGGCGCTCTGGCCGCCGCCCGGGAAGCGGATAAATTGGTTCTCGTCAACTTCACGGGATACGCTTGCACCAATTGTCATTGGATGAAAGCGAATATGTTTTCCCGCCCGGAGATCAAATCGGTGTTGAAGAACCTGGTGGTGGTTGATCTTTATACGGACGGCACCGATGCGGATTCAGAGAAGAACCAAAAGCTGGAAGATCAGAAGTTTGGAACGGCTTCGATTCCGTTTTATGCTTTGATGGATTCAAATCAGAATGTGATCGCCACATTTCCGCAACTGACGCGTGACCCGAAAGAGTTTTTGAGTTTCCTGCAAAGCAAGCCTGCGGCTAAGGTGACGGCAATGGTACGCTGAGAGAGAATTTTCCTGCTTGCGGATGTGGCGGAATTGGCAGACGCCCTGGATTTAGGTTCCAGTGCTCGCAAGGGCGTGGGAGTTCAAGTCTCCCCATCCGCACCAACAACTTAGCTTGGTTTGACATCTTGTGGCTCCGTAGGTTCAGCGCTTTGCTGCTGTTCCAGATAGGCGCTGGGGTTACGTGTACCGCGCCATCGATGAATACGGGCAAGTCGTCGCGGTGTTCTTCCGGGAGCACCGCGACACCGAAGCCGCTACTGCTTTCTTCCGCTCCGCCTTGGACAGCACCGGAGTGACGCCGCAGACGGTCACCACGGACAAAGCCGCGGCGTATCCGCCGGCGCTGGCCGCAGTATTCCCGGAGGTGGAGCATATCACGGGAAAAGCCGTGCAGCAGAGAATTGAGCGGGATCACCAACATTTAAGACTACCTCGTTAAGTAGTTATGGGCTGCGAGACCCCGCGCCACAGTAGAGGCAGTGCCCGCTCCAGGTATCACATGGTGGTACCAACCGGCCCAACTACGCCCTTCAAAGTGGTCCAGTCCTAGCTCCTCTTTCAGTTGTTGATAGTCCTGCTCCACCCGCCACCGCCCGCGTGCCGTTGCCACCAGTTGAGGCAGACTCAGGCTCTTGGGCAGATCACAAAGGTAGTACTTGGCAGGCTCCTGGTCTTCCTGCGGCCACTCGGCTAATAGCCAGACCTCTTTGCCCGGCCGGCACCCGTGCGACCAGCTGCACGCGCGCCGCCCAGAAGCGCGAGACCATCGGGCCTTTGCTCCCCTCGCGCCCGTTCACTGGCCGGAAGCGTTTCTGATTCCGCCGCGCCAGTTCTTTGCCTGAGACCGGCCGCTG
Organism: Bryobacteraceae bacterium; assembly: GCA_045807985.1. Lineage (GTDB taxonomy): Bacteria > Acidobacteriota > Terriglobia > Bryobacterales > Bryobacteraceae > Bog-105. Next base: position 7,170 of record JBJMGL010000363.1, on the reverse strand, counting down.
CTCGCCGTAGCGCACGCCCTCAGGAGGCCGGCCCGTTCCCGCCGGCACGCCAGAGCGGGGCGGCTCCGGCCACACCACCAGCGTATGACTTGATGCCCATCGCATAAGGTAAGCCGCGCTCGGCTAAGCCGTCGCGGAACTCGGTCGTGTCGCCATAGCCGGCATCGGCGAGCACCGCCTCGGGCGGGGTCAGGTTCCAGCGCCGCGCCTGATCCACCAACTCCAGTGGCCAGCGCCATTTTTCCTGGAAGCCGATCTCCTCCGGCACGCCTACGAGCGTGCGGCGTTGGCGGTTCCCGCTCCACTCTTCGGGCAAGTACAGGCGAAAGCCGAGCGGGCTGCTGCCCCGTGAGTCGGTGCGGTGTAGACGGGTAGCGACCTGGCAGTTGCCGACCTTGCCCAACGTGCCCGAGTACTGGCGCGCCACGCCCACCGAGTGCCGGCCTTTCTGGGGAAAGCCGGTATCGTCGATCACCCAGGCGATCGGTGTGGGAAAAGCGCGCTCGACGCGGTGCGCCATCCGCTCCCAGACCGGTTCCCAGGGCCAGGGACTCTGGCTGACAAACTGCTGCAGGTTCTGCTCGTTGGCCTCGGGTAGGCGTGCGGCCATGGCCCCACACTTTTGCGTTCGCCATGCAGCAGCAGACCGCGGACGCAGATGCCGCCCCAGTGGCGGCGTTCGCTGCGGCCTAAAGGGGCCAGCATCTCGGCCAGCAAACTCTCCAGACACTCGCGGCTTTTCTTGATCTGTTTCTCGGTCACTCCTCAAAGGATGCGACCGGGCTGGATCAGGTCACATTTACTTAACGACGTAGTATTAAAAGGAAGGCTGAAAGTGTTTCGCGGGTGCAAGACCGCGGGCGGAGCGCAGCGCTTCTGCCAAGCCCATGGTTTTGTCCGCAACCTTTGTCAAGGCTTCTACCAGCTCGGGGCGGTCCCGCAGGATACGAACGATGCCCAAAGACCACAGCTGGTCCGAGCTTGGGAGGCACTCACAGCCCAGTTGCTGATGGCCTAACCTGAGCCACGTCAGGTTCCTCGCGTCTGACGGCGATGTTTGCTCTATAGCCATCACTCATCCCTGCAGGCCCCAATAAAACCGTCTTAAATGCTCGCATTCTACTTGGCAAGGGCGATCTGTCCGCAAGTCAAGCTGAATTCTTGAGACTTGCTGCGCTGCAAAGTCCTGAAGATGTGATCGTCGAGCGCCATGCGGGAATGGCGGAAATCTTTCGAAGGCAAGGACGCAAGCGAGAAGCTGAACGAGAGTACCGAAGGGCGATTACGATTGTTGAGAATTCCCGCCATGCACTGCAGCTTGACGAATCTAGGATCACCTTCCTATCCCGCGTCTGGGAGATCTATGACAGCTTCATCGCTTTCCTGGCTGAAGATGGCCGTTTACGTGAAGCGCTTACGGCGGCTGACCATTCGCGAGCAGCGACGTTGGCGCAAAGAATCGAACAAACCAGGTATAGCCGATCTGGAATAGACACAGTAAATCCGCAGCTACTGGCCAAGGCTGAGCAATCCGTGCTGCTCATTTACTGGCTAGGTGAGGATGAATCGTTTCTCTGGGTATCGACGCCGACGCAATTGAAGCAGTTCCAGCTGCCTTCACGTAAGGACATTGAGCATCTCGTCACCGATTACCAGCGCGTCGTGGAGCAACCGCGCGATCCCCTGATGGAACGTCGAGAGCTGGGTATTCGCTTGTGGCGGCTTCTGATTAGCCCTGCCGCAAACCTCATACAGCCTGGCGCGCGGGTAATCATCCTGCCTGATCGGAGCTTGAGCAGGAAGCGGCCTGCGCTGCCGAAACTGCCCTGAGCCGGATCAAGCTCGGGTTGAAGAGGGAGCTTGTCGAGGTAGTATGAGCAACGCCAACGGCCAATCAATTTGGCTCTCCGTGCCGCGTTCTCCGCGTCTTCCCGCTCTCAGGCTCTTCTGCATTCCCTATGCCGGGGGCTCAGCCACCATATTTCATGGATGGCAGCAATTCATGCCGGATGGTGTAGTCTGCTGCCCTGTCCACCTTCCGGGACGCGGCTTCAGAATGCGCGAACCATTGGCGACCGACGTCCGCTCAATTGTGGAGTCACTGAGCCGCAGCCTGATCCCTTATCTCGATCAGCCCTTCGCCCTGTTTGGACATAGCATGGGCGCCCTAATCTGTTTCGAGTTGGCCCGCTCGCTTGCTCGGTTGCATGGAGCGCAGCCAAGCCAGTTGTTCGTCTCCGCCTGGAGATCTCCGGAACTGAGAGATAGCCGAAGGGACTATGAATTGGGCGATGCAGAACTGATTTCGGTGCTGCGGAGTCTGAATGGGACGCCGGACGAGATCCTGGCGAATGCCGAGGCTTTGGAACTTCTCTTGCCCATTCTGCGGGCGGATTTGCAAATGGTCCAAACCTATCAGCATTGCGAAAAAGAGTCAGCTGCGCTAACCTGTCCGGTCCGCGCCTACGGCGGAGATAGAGACAACACCATAACGCCTGATTCGATCCGGCCGTGGAAGAACCACACCACAGGGCCGTTTTCGATGAGCATTTTACCCGGCGATCACATGTTCCTCCAAGCGCAGCCGGAATTCCTCCGTACTCTGGCCGAGGACTTGCGCCATATTCTATTTCCCATCCATCACAACGGGCGGCGTTGTTTAGTCGCCGCCGGAAGGACATACTAATGCCCGAACAATCTTTATATCTCAAACAAAACGTGCAGGTCGAACCCTTGGTCGATCAGTGGTATGCCTGGTCACACCTGTTGCCTCCAGCTACCGCGGCGCGCAACATAACGGAAAGGCACTTGAAGATCATGGATTCCTATATCAGCAATCCACAGGTGCACGCGAATGCCGTGAAGAACCCAAAGCTGCTGGGGGGGCCATTTGTCGATTACGGCGGTAAGCGCGTTGACGAGATCAGGGCCCTGCGCGATCGCACCAAACGGGATCGCGCGAACCTGCTGGAACTGTCCCAGGCTCTCAGCGACCTGGACGCCTGTTTGCGCGCCCGGGCGAAAGGCTATTCGCTGCAGCCGTTGTATGCCGAAGTGCCCGACATTCTCAAAGGGTATGTCGAACTGGTCTACGACCTTAATAACAATCCCTCGTTCCGCCTGATCGAGCCACTTTTGTACCGGTCCAAGTACTACGATCGCTCCGCGCAGAGTCTGATGTTGTCGCTCATTACTGCGGACGATCGGCCTTTTGTCTTGAGCACGCCAAGGCTTGAGAGTCCGGGTCTTCTCAACGTACGTCAACATTTCGCTCATGAGAGCGTTGATGAGCTGTTTCGGATGAAGACCTGTCCCAGGCAGCCGGCCGAGATGAAAGAGTCTCTCGGGCTGAATGGAAACGGGGAGTCTTACAACCTGTTCCGTTCATTCCTGACCGAAGAGGCCCCGCGTCCTTACCAGCCTTACTTGGGCGGCGGCGTGCGATGGCGGTATTTCGGCCACGCCTGTATTCTGATTGAAACAGGCGGCATCAGCATGCTGTTCGATCCCGTGCTCAGCTATACCTATGACAGCACTGTTTCACGGTACACTTACGAGGACTTGCCCCCCGTATCGACTATGTTGTGATCACCCATAATCATCAGGATCACGTGCTGTTCGAGACCCTGCTGCAGATCCGGCATAAGACCAAGTGCGTGATCGTTCCCAGAACCGCCTCCGGTTCGCTGCAGGACCCGTCCCTGGAATTGTTGTTGAGAAATGCAGGATTCAAAAATGTCGTAAGCCTCGGCGAGATGGAACAGATCGACGCGGACAACTGCTCTATCATGGGCCTGCCATTTTTCGGTGAGCATTCCGACTTGAACATTGCCACCAAACTCGCCTATCTCGTTAAAGCCGGACCACACTCTCTGCTGTTCGCGGCTGATTCCTGTAACGTTGAGCCCCGGCTCTATGAAAATATCCATCGGGAAGTAGGCAACGTGGATGCCGTCTTCCTCGGCATGGAGTGCGACGGCGCTCCTCTCTCGTGGCTGTACGGCCCCCTACTCACCCAGCGGTTGGAGCGCGCTATGGACGAATCCCGCCGCCTGGCCGGCTCAAACTTTGAACAAGCCAGCAATATCGTCGGCCGATTCAACTGCAAGGAGGCCTATGTCTACGCTATGGGTCAGGAGCCCTGGCTGAATTACGTCATGAGCATCAAGTACACCGGAGAGTCCCGGCCGATTATAGACTCTAATCGGCTGCTCGAATATTGCCGGGAGCGCGGCATCATTGCGGAACGGCTTTTCGGAGAGAAAGAAATTCTCCTGCAGTGACACAGGAAAGTTATGATTGACCTCCGCAGTGACACATTCATGCTTCCAACGCCAGCGATGCGGGCCGCAATTGCCGAAGCCGCCATCGGCGACGATGGGTATGGCGAAGATCCGACCGTGAACAGGCTGGAGGCATTGACAGGGGCGAAACTGGGTAAACAAGCCGCCTGCTTAATGCCGAGTGGCACGATGGCCAATCTGGCCTGCATCCTCGCCCACCATCCTCAAAGCGGTGGCGTTGCCTTGGTCGGAGACTGCTCTGACATCTACATCTATGAGGACGAAGGGCTTGCCGGCCGTCTGGGCGTTAGATATGAGGTTCTCCCCACCAATCGGAACGGTACGATCCCTCTCGCCGCGATAGAGAGTCATCTGCGGAAGCGTCCTGCCGAAATCGGGGTGCTGTGCCTCGAGAACCCTCACAATGTGTGTGGCGGCGTGGTGCTCCCACTGGGCTATCTGAGGGAGGCAGCGGAGTTAGCTCACTCCCATGGGGCGAAGCTGCACTTAGATGGCGCACGCATCTTCAATGCAGCGGTGAAGCTGCAATTGGACGTTGCGGAAATTGTGGACAGCGCCGACTCGGTTCAGTTTTGTCTTTCAAAAGGTCTCGCGGCCCCCATTGGGTCGATGGTCGTCGGGAGGTCGGACTTCATCGCGCGCGTACGAGCGCACCGTAGAATGCTGGGCGGCAACATGCGGCAGGCAGGCATCATCGCAGCCGCGGGCATTGTCGCCCTGGAGCAGATGGTGGAGCGGCTTCAGGAAGATCACCATCATATTCGCCGCTTCGCCGAAGGCTTGGCCAAATTGCCGGGCATCGTGCTTGATTTGGATACCGTTCAGACCAATACCGTTGTTTTCCGGATCGTTGACAAGCGTTTTCCCAGTCCTGAATGCTTCATCCGGGCCGCATGGAAAAAGGGCACAAGGTTCAGTGACTTCAAGTTCGGGCGGGTCCGCGCCGTGGCCCACTGCGGAATTACGGCTTTCGACATTGAACAAGCCCTGGATACTGTTGCAGCGCTGCTGAATGACTCCGGGCCGGAGATCAATTCGTGACCCCCACCAGCGTACTCGCCCAACGTAACCTATGGGTTGCGGTCGTTTCGACAGTTGTGCCCGTGGCTTCACGACTGAACGAGCGTGAATGGCGGGTCGTCGAAGAGCTAATCGGTACTGCGATCGAGAATCGGCCTCGTGCGCTCGCCCGCCAGTTGCGTATGTTTTTGCATCTCCTCAAATGGGTGCCAGTCCTTCGCTACGGCAAACCCTTTACCGCATTGAGTCCATCGGATCGCAAGCGGGTACTCGAATACCTTGAGAGCCATCAATTTCAGCTTCTCCGCGCCGCGTTCTGGGGATTGCGAACACTAGCGATGCTCGGCTATTACTGCCGGCCTTAAACGGCGCAGTCGATCGGGTACCATCCCGATGCCAGGGGCTGGAGAGCCCTTCATGAAAACACGCACATATGACATCGTGGTGATCGGATCGGGCGCGGGAGGCGGCACTGTGGCTCAGGAACTCTCCCCGCTCTGCCGCCGTGGTCTGCGCATAGCCGTTCTGGAAAAGGGACCGAAGCTCCGCAACGAAGAGCTTGGCGGTGACGAGCTGAAGATGTGCCAGGCGCTCTATGAGCACGGCGGAGCCCACCTCACTGCCGAGAAGACGATGACGCTTGCCTACGGCGGCTCTACTACCGTTTACACGGGCACATCGTTGCTTCCTTCAGACCGGGTGATTCGCCGCTGGAATCTTCCTGACGTCAACTTGGCCGATCTATCGCGGCGCGCGCAGAAATTCATGGTCCAAAACAACGTGCACTTTCTCGAACAGGACAAGCTGAACGACAACAATAAACTTTTCGTGGAAGGCTGCAAGCGCGCAAATTATAATGTCGAGCAGTTTCCCTTGAACGTCAAAGGATGCCGCGGCTCGGGCCTATGCAACTTAGGCTGCCCCAATCAGGCCAAGCAGGGAACCGGTCGTGTGCAGTTGCCAGAGGCTGAGAGGAATGGCGTCGAGGTGGTGACCCGCTGCGAAGTCCTGCGAATTGGCGACCGAACGCTTTTCACTAGGGTGAATTCCAAGGAGGAGGGAGAGCTTGGAGAGCCTTCTTCTTGGGAGCCAGGCGAGTATCGCATCGAGGCCAAAACAATCGTTGTGTGCGGAGGGGCCGTGGGCTCTCCCGCATTGTTGCTCCGCTCCGGCCTGGGCCATCACCTGCCCCGCATCGGGCACGGTTTCACTTGTCACCCGGCGCTCATTATGGTTGCCGCCCACGATAAAGCTATCACCAACTTTGTCGGCCACCCGAAAAGCTTCTACGTGGACGAATTCGCGGAGACTGAGCGCTTTGTGCTGGAAACCTGTATGTATTTCCCGTTCGTCACGGCCAAAAGCCTGACGGGCTTCGGCGCGGAACACAGTGCGTTTTTGGAGGTATTCCCCCGCTTGCAGATGATTTTGGTGCTGGCTTGCGACGAAGCCGACAATCGCAATAAGGTAACTATCGACCGCCAAGGCAAGCCGGTGATCCACTATCGTTTCACTTCCGAAGTGAGGAAGGGGCTCGTTCGCGGCGCAATTGCCGCGGGGAAAATCTTCTTCGCTGCGGGAGCCCAGCGAGTTCATCTCCCGGTGGCCGATCCGCCCGTCATTGAATCGCAGGATCGCTGGCGGCTCGACCGTGACGCGAGCAGTTTCACTTTTGTGCCGGGCAAGGCCACCGTGTCTGCCGCCCATTTGCAGGGTGGCTGTGCGATGGGCACAGGTCCCGAAGATTCGGTCACCGACTCCCACGGAAGAGTCCATGGTCTTCCATGGCTGTTCGTGGCGGACGCAAGTTTGTTTCCGAATAGCCTCAATATCAATCCCTATCTTA